>JBGTCC010000057.1:0-4703 GCA_041749055.1 Thermodesulfobacteriota bacterium
GCTCACGCGGTTTCACTGCGCGAGGCTTTCACCTGGAGCGTCGTTTGGATCTCTCTGGCTCTGATCTTCAACGTGGGGATTTACTACATGTGGGGATCGGAGAAGGCCCTGGAGTTTCTCGCCGGCTACCTGATCGAGAAGTCCCTGAGCGTGGACAATATCTTTGTCTTCATCATGATCTTTTCCTACTTTGCCGTTCCAGCGATGTACCAGCATCGGATTCTATTCTGGGGCATCCTGGGAGCCCTGATCATGCGCGCGATTTTTATTGCGGCGGGCGCTGCCCTGATTAGCGCGTTTCATTGGATCATCTACATTTTCGGCGCCTTCCTGATTTTCACAGGCATCAAGATGCTCTTTGCCGGTGACGAAAAGCTTGAGCCGGAGAAGAATCCTGCCGTGCTTTTGCTCCGCCGCTTTATGCCTATTACCAAAGATTATCAAGGGCAAAGCTTTTTTGTCCGCATCGATGGGCGCCGCTGGGCCACGCCGCTCTTCGTAGTTTTGCTGGTAATTGAAACGACAGACGTGATCTTTGCCGTCGACTCCATCCCCGCTATCTTCGCGATAACTCTCGATCCCTTCATCGTTTACACATCCAACATATTCGCCATTTTGGGCCTGCGCGCGCTCTACTTTCTGTTGGCCGGAATATTGGACATGTTCCGATATCTAAAGGTCGGGCTTTCCTTTGTCCTGTGTTTCGTTGGCGTCAAGATGATGATCGTCGATTTCTATAAGATTCCCATCGGGATCTCCTTGGCGGTGGTGGCAGGAATACTCGTCATCTCAATTCTAGCTTCTCTGCTGAAACCGAAACTTGCGGCAGCCAGAACCCCTGGACTTAGCCCCAACCCAAGCAAGGAGCCGGCCAGCCGGCAAAGCGAGCCCTGAGCCTGAAATCGAGGTTGAAATAGTTTTCCATTCAAGCCGCAAAACGCGTCTTACAGGAGCATCCATTGTGAAAAAAATCATGAAACTGTTAATTGCCTATGACGGTACCACTTCGGCTGATACGGCGCTGGACGATTTGCTTCGGGCCGGGCTGCCAGCGGAGGCCAATGCCATCGTCATTAGCGTCGCCGACATTTTCATGCCCCGCGTGGCAGCGTCGGAAGGTTATAACGCTAAGGCGGCTACGCTGAGTTTTGGTTCTAGCGCCGTGCAGCGTAGGCTAGAACATGTGTCGCACGCTTTAGACGAAGCACGCCGATGGGCGACCAACGCAAGCAAACGGCTGCACGCACAATTCCCCTCCTGGAAGGTGCAGACCGAAGTCTGTGGCCACTCACCCGCATGGGCAATCGTCGAGAAGGCTGATGAATGGAAACCGGATCTCGTCGTCTTGGGTTCTCACAACCGCTCGGCACTCGGCCAATTATTTCTTGGCAGCATTTCCAAACCGTACTCAGCGAAGCCCGTTGCTCCGTGCGGATCGCGCGGAGCCGTCTCGCTAAGGATCCGACTTCCGGGCAAATCCTCATTGGCGTGGATGGCTCTCCGAGTGCGGCGCTCGCCGTAGCTGAGGTCGCGCGTCGAGCGTGGCCGCCTGACACCAAGGCGCATCTGGTTGCAGTCTTAGATCACGCCATGACGACAGCCTTGAATTGGACCGAAGACGGCTTCGAAGACGAGCGGACGTGGATCGAAAACCTTCTGGCGACCTCGACCGCGAAGTTACAAGCTTGCGGGCTTCGGGTCTCTACAGTCGTTAAGAGAGGTCTGCCCAAGGAGGTTCTTATCGAGGAAGCCGAGCGAGTAAATTCGGACTGCATTTTTCTGGGCGCTCGAGGGCTCAGACGGTTTGAACGATTCTTACTCGGTAGCGTATCTACCTCAGTCGCCACGCGCGCCCAATGTTCCGTTGAAATCGTGCGCCCTCGCTAAACAACCGCGCAAGAAAATCTGCCGGCAAAGCACGAGGCTGATCATCGGCGCCAGGAAAACGAATCAATTGCAGCCCAGATGACGATCGCATAGGGCTATTCAACAGAGGACACCCATGGAACTAATAGTTCAATATCTAAAGACTTTTGGCTGGGGAGTAACGGGCGCTATTACGATGGCCGTGTCCCTATGGATATTGCTCAAGGTTTTTAGCTCGACTAACCAACCGGTTGCAATTTATCCCGCGCCAAAAGAACGGTCTGCGCGGCGACATCCGCGGTCGCTGCCAACGCCGTGAGATGGCCCATCTTGCGCCCAGGCCGCGGTTCGATTTTGCCATAGAGATGAAGCTTCAGATCTGGTAGCGCGCAGGCTGCCGGCCAATTGGGCTCGCCGCCCTGCCACAAGTCTCCCAGTAAATTGGCCATCGCCGCGGCGCCGACAAATTCCGTCGAGCCCAAAGGCAGGCCGCACACCGCTCGCAACTGCTGTTCGAATTGGCTGGTTCGTGCCGCGTCAATCGTCAGATGACCGGAATTATGCGGTCGCGGCGCCAGCTCGTTGACCAGAATACTGCCCTTGGAGGTTAGAAAAAATTCGATACAAAGGACTCCCACCAGATCGAGTTTCTCTGCTAACGCTCTGGCGACTTCGAGGGCTTGGGCCGTGACCTTTTCGCCCATTTGCGCCGGCGCGAAGGAAAGATCGAGGATGTGATGTTTGTGGCGGTTCTGAATCGCTCCCCAATGGGCAAATTGACCGTCGACGCCGCGCGCCACCACCACTGAAAACTCGAGTTCGAATTCGACGAAGCGTTCGACAATCATCTCCTGGCCGCGGCAATCTTGGAAAGCCTTCTCGGCTTCAGCCAGGGTCGCGACCTTCGCCTGCCCCTTACCGTCATAGCCTGATCCAGCGGTTTTCATAATCGCCGGGAAGCCGATTTTCGCTGTCGCCGCGGGGAGATCGTCAAGCCCGCCCACGGCAGCAAACTCTGTCGTCGGGAAACCGTTCCGCGCGAGAAAGCTCTTTTCGCGCAGGCGATTCTGAGCGATGTGCAACAGCGCGCCGCCGGGACGAACCGGCACGAAAGCGGCGGCAGCCTCGACACAGGCGGCTGGGACGTTCTCGAATTCAAAAGTCACCACTTGAACGCCCTGGGCAAATCGCCGTACGGCGTCGAGATCGTCATAGGAGGCGGCGATTTCCACATCGGCAACCTGCCCCGTCGGTGTATCGGTTTCAGATGAAAAGGTGTGGACGCGGTAGCCCATCTGGCGCGCCGCGATGGCGAACATGCGCCCCAATTGGCCGCTGCCAAGAACGCCGATGGCTGCGCCTGGAAGTATTGGTTTAACTCTGCTGCTCACGGCAACTTCTGCTGGCGCACGCCGGCGGTCTGATTGGCGCGGAACTGGCGCAGTTTTTCGCGCAGCTCAGGACGTGAATTGGCGAGGATCGCGATGGCGAGCAATGCCGCGTTGATCGCCCCGGCTTTACCGATGGCCAGGGTACCTACAGGAATGCCACCGGGCATCTGGACGATCGATAACAAAGAGTCCATGCCTTTGAGCACAGCGCTTTCCACCGGCACACCCAACACAGGGACCAGAACCTGCGCCGCCGTCATGCCCGGCAGATGCGCAGCGCCGCCGGCGCCGGCGATAATCACTTCGATGCCGCGCCCTTCCGCGCCGCTAGCGAACTCACCCAGCCACGCTGGCGTCCGATGGGCCGAGACGATCAGACATTCATGCTCAACGGCGAAGTCTTTGAGCGTTGCGGCAGAATGCTGCATGGTTTCCCAGTCCGATTGGCTGCCCATGATAACGCTGACGAGGGGTGGATTGGCTTGCACCATAGGTTTCGGTTCCTTAGCGAATCGATGTTGGCGAATGGATTATTGAATCAAAGCATCGATCAGTGAATCACGAAATGGGTATCCGATATCAGACAGATGCCGCCGAAACGTTTTAGTATTGGCCGAATGGTATCGACCACCTCGGGGATTTGCTCGGCGTCGCAAACAGTTAGAATCATACTGTTCTTAAACACATCGGTGAGATCATCGCCGCGCCGAACCCCCCGCTCGCCTTTGCCGACGACATCGCGGATGATGGTGTAACCAGAGACGCCGATGGCTTCAAGCAGCTTGACAACATTCTTAACCTCCACCGAGTCGCATATGATCTCGACCCTTTTTGCGGCCTGCATGGTTACCTCCCGACCCACTCGATTATCGTATGATAGAGTGGAATACCAACGACGATATTAAACGGAAATGTGATTGCCAAGGCTAGCGCAAGATAGACACTCGGGTTAGCCTCGGGCACGGCCAGGCGCATCGCCGCAGGCACAGCGATATAAGACGCGCTGGCGCAAAGAATTGCAAACAACAGAGAATCCCCCTCGGACATGCCAATCAATCGCGCCAAGAATATCGCGATCAGCGCATTCAATACCGGTATGACCGTACCAAAACCGACCAAAAACCAACGCGCGCTGCCAAGATCCCCCAATCTCTTGGCGGCGACCAATCCCATATCGAGCAGAAAGAAGGAAAGCATTCCCTTGAAGATATCTTCGGAAAACGGCTTCAGCGCTTTCGCTCCCGCCTCTCCCGTGAGGATACCGATAACTAAACTCCCGAGAATCAAAACAACTGAGCCGTTGAGAAACGCCTCCTCCACGATCGGTTTCCAAGAGAATTTCGTGTCGGTCCCGTTCTGGCTAAATCGACGCACCATCATCACGCCAATGACAATGGCTGGTGACTCCATCAACGCCATGGCCGCCACCATATGGCCGCCGAAAGG
>JBGTCC010000058.1:0-9494 GCA_041749055.1 Thermodesulfobacteriota bacterium
GGCCGCCACAGCGCGACCGCGATCGATGTTAACCGGCGCGCAGCAGTTCGAGCAGTTCTTCTTCGCTCAAGATTTTGACGCCCAGCTCCCGGGCTTTCTTGAGCTTGGTGCCGGGGTCGGCGCCGGCGACGACGTAGGTGGTGTTGCGGCTGACGCTTGACGATACCCGTCCACCGAGGCCTTCGATGCGCTTTTGCGCTTCCGGCCGCGACATTTCTGCTAAGCCGCCGGTGAGAACGAAGGTGGCGCCGGTCAGAGTTCCGGCTTTTTTCTTTTCAACTCGGAATTGCAGCCCGGCTTTTCTGAGTTTTTCAATCACCTGGCGATTACTTTCTTGTTGGAAAAAGCGCGCAATGCTTTTCGCGACTTCGGGACCGATCTCGCGGACTTCGACGAGATCTTCCTCGCTCGCTTCGACAACTTTTTCGAGCCCGCCGAAATGTTCCGCCAGCAGTTTGGCGGTCGCTTCGCCGACATGGCGAATGCCCAAGGCGGTCAAGCAGCGCGGCAAAGTTGCGCTTTTGCTGCGTTCCAGGGCGCCGAGTAAATTCTGCGCCGACTTGTCCGCCATGCGTTCGAGAGCGGCGAGCTGCTCTTTACTTAAACTGTAAAGATCGGCGACATCGTGGACCAGATCGCGGTCGACCAGTTGCTCGATGAGTTTTTCGCCCAGGCCTTCGATATCCATGGCGTTACGCGAGCCAAAGAATTTCAAACTCTCTTTCAACTTGGCGGCGCAGGAGATCCCGACGCAGCGGTAGGCGGCTTCGCCTTCTTCACGAAATACCTCCGAGCTGCAAACCGGACAACGCTCAGGCATGAAGAATTGCTTTTCGTCACCGCGGCGCTTTTCTTCGACAACTTTGACGACATAGGGGATCACGTCGCCGGCGCGCTCGACGACGATGGTGTCGCCGATGCGAATATCTTTGCGGGCGATCTCGTCCATGTTATGCAGCGACGCGCTCTTGACGACGACGCCGCCGATGGGCACCGGTTCAAGACTGGCCACCGGCGTAAGCGTGCCGGTGCGGCCCACTTGGGCGACGATGTCGAGGATGCGCGTGGTCGCTTGGCGCGGCTTGAATTTGTAGGCGATCGCCCAGCGCGGCGAGCGTGCGATCTGCCCCAGGCGCTGTTGAAGTTCGGCGTCGTTAACCTTGACCACCAGGCCGTCGATCTCGTAGGGCAGGGCGTCGCGCTCGGCTTCCATCTGATCGCGGTAGGTCATGACTTCGTCCAAGCCGCGGCAGAGTTTGCCCCGCGGCACCGGCTTCAAGCCCCACTCGTGAATCCGCTTACGAAATTCCCAGTGGCTTGCGAATGTCGCACCTTCGACGCTGCCGATGCCGTGGCAAAAGATGTCTAAGGGGCGCTTCGCCGTGATCGTCGAGTCGAGCTGTTTGAGTGAGCCGGCCGCGGCGTTGCGCGGGTTGGCGAACACCGGCTCGCCCTCTTCGTCGCGCTCTCGGTTCATCTTCTGAAAGGCTTCGCGGCCGAGAAAAACTTCGCCGCGTACTTCGAGGCGGTGAGGAACTGAGGGTGAAGCCCCGCGGTGAGGTTCCCCGCGCTCGCCATACGGGTCTCGCAAAGTCGATGGAATCGATCGGATGGTTTTGAGATTGAGCGTGATGTCCTCGCCGTTGATGCCATCGCCGCGGGTCGAACCGACGGTGAATTTGCCGCTGATATAGACCAATTCAACCGCGACGCCGTCGATCTTGGGCTCCACGGCGTATTCGATGGTCTCGCTGCGTTTCAAAAAGCGCTGGATGCGTTCCTCGAACTCTTTAAGCTCTGCGCCATCCATGGCGTTGTTGAGCGAGAGCATCGGCAGGGTGTGCTGCACGGTGGTGAATTTCTCGAGCGGCGCCGCGCCGACTTTGAGCGTCGGCGAATCCGCCGAAGCGAGATCGGGAAATTCTTTTTCCAATTGCACCAGCCGGCGAAACAGCCGGTCGTACTCGGCATCGCTCACCAGTGGATTGTCGAGCACATGGTACTGATAGTTGTGCGTTTCAAGCTGTTGGCGTAGCTCGGCGACTTCTTTGGCGGCGCGGTCGTAAGCGGTGTTGGCCATGGGTTTTGCTTCTCGAGTGTTGGTCGCGGCTAATTGCTGCCGACGCCGGGGAAATTAGCATAATTGGCGCGGCGAATGAAGGCGCCAGCCACTCTACATTGACCCCCTCCGGTGACCATGTTACATTTTTCAACGATGTCTACACGCGGCTTTCGGGCAGCTTTTTTGCTGGTCATTCTGTCCGGTTGCGCGACCGCCGTGCCCGATTACCCAATACCTCCCGACGACTTGGTTTGGTCCCCTGCCGGCCCCTACAGCAAAGAAGCAAAAGCCGATCCTGGCGACGACGCCAGGGCATTCAATTATTTTCTCAAAGGACAGCTGTTGCTCTCCGAGGGCGAGTTCGAGCCGGCACTGAAAGAGTTCGAAGCCGCTGCGCTGGCTAATCCCGCGGATAGCTTTCTGCATTTCCGTTTGGCGCAGCTCTATCTGCGCCGCGGTGATTTTAGGAATGCCTTGGCCGAGGCGGAGTCGGCGGTCCGGTTGGAGCCCAAGAGCGGTGATTACCATTTACTCCTGGCTGGGCTGTATTCCGCGCTGGGCGATAATCAAAAGGGGCTGGCGCAATACAACGAGGTCCTGAAACTCGATCCGAAGAATCAAGAAGCGCTGCTCTACGCGGGTGCGCTGTATTTGCAGGTCGAAGACTACGCGCGCGCGACACAGCATTTGGACGAGCTGCTTAAACTCGACGACAACTCCGCTCTGGGCCACTATTATCTCGGCCGGGTGCGCGCCAAGAGCAAGCTTTATCTCGCCGCCGAGCAGAGCTATCGCAAGGCCTTGGAGTTCAACCCCAAGTCGGAAGCGGTGTTGATGGACCTGGCGTTGGTTTATGAGCTCGAAGGCAAGACCGAAGACGCGATTCAAACCTATCAACGTCTGCTGCAAGTCAATCCCCAACATGTTTGGTCGCGCCGCCGCTTGGGCGAACTCTATGTCGGGCAGAATAAGCTCGATGAAGCGCTGCGCCAGTTCGAGCGCTTGGAAGGCAGCGAAACCGATCCGCGCGACACCCGCATCAAGATCGGTCTAATTTCGTTTGAGAAGGGCGACTACGACCGCGCCGCCACAGAGTTCAATCTGGTTCTTGCCGGCGATCCGGAAAACGATCGGGCGCGTTATTATCTCGCCGCCACCTATATCGAACTCAAGGCCAGCGATAAGGCGCTGGAAGTCTTCGAGCGCATTTCCGAGAAGAGCGAGTTCTACGCCGACGCCCGGGTCCAGGCGGCGCAACTCTACTCGCGCAAAGACCAAACCCCACAGGCCATCGATATACTGCAGGGGGTCATTAAAAAACTCAACGACCGCAAAGAAATCCATGCCTATCTGAGCGTGCTTTACCGCAAGACCAAAGACTTTCCCCGGGCGATTCAGTCGATGGAGCGGGTTGTCGTCCTCGATCCCAAGAACGACGAGGCGCACTTTCAACTGGGCGCGCTCTATGACGAGAACAAAGTCAAGGACAAATCCATCGCCAGCATGAAGAGGGCCATCGAGCTCAATCCCAAGAATGCGCCGGCGCTCAACTACTTGGGCTACACCTGGGCGGAGATGGGCGTACAGTTAGACGAAGCCGAAGATTTGATCGCGCGGGCGCTCAAGATTGCGCCCAACGACGGTTTCTACATTGATAGCTTGGGTTGGGTTTACTTTCAAAAGGGCGATTACCCGCGCGCCGTCGAACAGCTCGAGCGCGCCGTCGAACTGACGGTGAACGACCCGACGATCATCGAACATCTTGGCGATGCCTACGAGAAGGTTGGCCGGGCCGACCGCGCCGTGGCGCGCTACCGCGAGTCGCTCAAACATGCCAAAGAAGCCGAGCAGTTAAAGCGCGTGCGCGAAAAAATCCAGCGGCTGGAGAAAAAGATTTGATCGTTCTGCCTCGCCGCTCCGGCATCGTTTATCGGTCCGCCGTCTTCGTTCCACTCGCGATTCTTGCGTTGATCGTCACCGGATGTGCCACCAGCGCCAAGCCGCCTGCCTTGCCGACTGCGCCGGCGCCGCAGTGGGAGTCGAGCAAGCTGATCGAGTCGATGAGCCAACGGCGCCAGCAGTTTCGCTCGATGCGTGCCCTGGCGCGGGTCAACTACGCCGGCCCGGAGGGCAAACAAGGCTTTGACGAAGCGGTGTTGGTGCAGCGGCCGGACCGCTTGCGTTTGGAGACTCTGTCAATGTTGGGCGCGATCCTTATCGTCACCGCCAACGACCAAGAGATCATCGGCTACCACCCGCGCGAGGGCGCGCTGGTGCGCGGCCGCAGTTCCAAAGAAAATTTATTGCGCCTTACCCAAATCCCGTTGGAACTCGACGAGATCACGGCGCTGTTACTTGGCCTGCCGCCGGTGGAGCCGTCGGCGCCCTGGCGCCAGGAAGGCAACTCGCTGGTCTTTTCCCTTAACGGCCAGATCAAAGACACCTTGGTGTTCGAATCCCAACTGCCGGTGCCGACCCGCTGGCAGCGCTTCAATAGCGGCAACGCACTGGAATTGACCGCGCTCTTCTCCGACTACATCACGACGCCGGCTGGTCTCTTCCCGACCAAGATCAACCTCGAGGCGCCCCAGCAAGGCAAGAAACTGGAGATCCGCTTCCAAGAACCGGAGTTCAACACGACCATCCCCGCCGACTCGTTCTCTCAGCACAAACCGGCCCATGTCCAAGAATACCCCATCGAGATGATCGGTAGTTGAGCGATGTTTGCGAAAAGTTGGCGGCTGATTTTCCCGTTGCTGTTGACCGTTGCCTGCGGCGACAAGACCGAGCTCAAAGTCGCCGATGTTAAACCCGCGCTGAGCAAAGAAGAAGCCGGCAAGCCGGTGACCGGGGATTGGCTGGTGCTTCATAGTCTCAGCGATCCGGAGCAACTGAACCCGTTGACCAGCAATGATGCGTCTTCGAGCGAGGTGCTGGGCTTTATCCTGGAGACGCTGCTGACCAGAGACCCGCGTACGCTTGTTCTCAAGCCGCTGATTGCCGAAGCGCGCCCTGAAATCGCCGCCGATAAGTTGACATACACTTTTAAGCTTCGGCGCGACGCTCGATTTCACGACGGGCGCCCGATCACGGGCGAAGATGTATTGTTTAGCGTTAAGGCGATCAAATGCCCTTTTGTCAATGCGCCGTTTCTGCGCGTCTACTTTAATTCTCTTGTCGACGCCCAGCTCATCGATCCCTACACAATTCGGTTCGTCACCAAGGAAACCTACTTTCTCAACGAAAGCGTGCTCGGCGGCATTGTGGTCTTACCGCGCCATTATTACGATCCCGATAATCTGCTTGAAAAAGTCGGCGTGCGCGACTTGGTGCGGGATCCGGCCACGCTGCCGAGCCAAGTGAAAAAGTTCGGCGACCAGTTTAACAAGAATTATAGCCGCAACCCGATGGGAAGTGGGCCGTATAAGTTTAACCTCTGGAAAACCGGTCGCGAAATTGAATTGCAGCGGGATCCGGAATATTGGGGCAACGGCAAAGCAGACATTGATCAACCTCAATTAGATCGACTGAAATTTCGTGTCGTCAACAATTTTGATGCGGCGTTGGTCAGATTGAAAAGCGGTAGCCTCGATTTTATGGAGGCGCTGCAGCCGGTTCAAGTGGTGCGCGGCACCGACAGTGAAAGATTCAAGCGCGAGTTCAAGAAGTACGAATACTACGCGCCGACCTATTCCTACATCGGCTGGAACAACGACCATCCGATCTTCCGCGATAAACGAGTTCGCCAAGCGATGACCTATTTGACCAATCGCGAACAAATCGTAAAAAGCGTCTTGTTCGGTCTAGGCGAGGTGGTGAACAGCCATATTTATCTGTTCCGACCGGAGTACGATAAATCCCTGCCGAGTTATCCTTTTGATCCGGCCAAAGGAATGGCCTTGCTTGCGGAAGCGGGCTGGAAAGACCTTGACGGCGACGGTGTCTTGGATAAAGTGATCGACGGCAAGAAAATTCCATTTCGTTTCGAAATTAAAATTAACTCGGGTAATGCGGTGCGCAAAAGCGTTGCCTTAGTACTCTTGGACGAGTTAAGAAAACACGGCATCGATGCCAGTGTGCGCGAGCTGGACTGGACGATATTTCTCAATGACGTAAAGAACCACCAATTCGACGCCATGGTACTCGGTTGGCAGATGTCGACGACTGAACCCGATGCCTATCAGGTGTGGCACTCATCGCAAGCGTCCAACAAAGGCTCCAACGCGATCAGTTATAAGAATGCTCGGGTGGACGAAATTTTAGAATTGTACCGGCGCGAATTCGACCCGCAAAAACGAATTAAACTGTATAACGAGTTTCAAAAAATTATCAGCGACGAACAGCCCTACACGTTCTTATATCTGCCGAAGCGAGTCTCGGCGCTGCAGCGCCGTTTCGAAGGCGTGGAAATTTTTCCCGACGGACTCCGGCCCGTTGACTGGTGGGTTCCCGCCAGGAGTCAAAAATTCGCGAGCACGATCACGGCCCAATAACTTTTCCCATGAGTGGTTATTTCTTTCAACGCTTGCTGTTAATGATACCGACCTTTATCGGCATCACGCTGATTGTTTTTCTTATCGTCCGTTTGGCGCCTGGCGATCCAGCCGAACTGCGGGCCGCCGGCGGGCTTGGCGCGGCGGCGAGCGGCGGCATCTCGACGGAAAAGCGCGGAGCGGTGGATGAAGCGATGGCCCAATGGCGCGCGCAGTACGGTCTCGATAAACCGCTCCACGTTCAGTATGTCCTTTGGTTGAAAAATATCTTTACATTGAGCTTTGGCGTTTCTTTAAAAGACAGCCAGCCGGTATGGGGCAAAATTACCGAGCGTATCCCGGTCACGCTGAAGCTTAACTTCTGGTCGCTTCTGGTGGTGTATTGGGTCGCGATCCCTTTGGGAATTTACTCCGCTACTCACCAGAATTCTTTTACCGATCAGGCGACAACGTTGTTCGCCTTTGTTCTCTTCGCCGTGCCGCTGGTTTGGGCGGCGACCATGGCGCTGGTGTTTATCTGCGGCGGCGATTTTTATTATCTATTCCCGCCCGGCGGCCTGGAGTCGCTGGATGCGGCGGCAAACTGGTCCTGGTGGCATAAGTTCACCGATCAGGCGTGGCATTTGTTTTTGCCAGTGGTGCTGCTTTCTTATGACGGCTTTGCCGGGCTGTCGCGCTACATGCGTTCGAGTATGCTCGAAGTCCTGCGCCAAGATTATGTTCAGGTTGCGCGCGCCAAGGGATTGGACGAAGGCGTCGTCGTCTTTAAGCATGTGCTGCGCAACTCGCTGATTCCGCAGGTGACCTTGCTCGCTTCGATCCTGCCCGGAATGATCGGCGGCAGCGTGATTATTGAAACGATTTTTTCCATTCCCGGCCTTGGGCAACTAGGATTTGAGTCTGTCTTATCCCGCGACTATCCGGTCGTGCTGGCTCTGCTCGTCGTCACATCCATCCTAACGCTGATCGGCATCTTGATCTCGGATCTGCTTCTGGCTGCCGTTGATCCGAGAATCGCCTTCGGCCGCCGGGCGCACTAAGCCAATTTCAACGGTCATGGCATCGACGAATTCGCCAACACAAGACAGGGTAACGGAGACCACCGAAGCTGGCGGGCTTTGGTCCGATGTGTGGCAGCGCTTCAAACGCAATCCGATCGCGCTCACCGGCTTTTATGT
Source organism: Thermodesulfobacteriota bacterium (assembly GCA_041749055.1). Lineage (GTDB taxonomy): Bacteria > Desulfobacterota > Binatia > UBA9968 > UBA9968 > DP-20. The sequence continues at coordinate 7,734 of JBGTCC010000058.1, forward strand.
CGTCTGTGTTTTTGCCTTCATGGCGCTGTTCGCCGACTTCATCGCCAACGACAAGCCCTACTACACGGAGTATAAAGGCAAGTCGTATTTTCCTATTTTTCGCAGCTACATAGTCGGCGTGAAGCTAGGCCAATGGCCCGCCGAGCTTTTGAACGTCCAATTCAAGAAACTCGAAGGCGCTGAATCTATTTTTCCACCGATTCCCTATCGTCCGAGCAACATCAATCTTCTCGAGCCGCTGGAACCGCCCTCCGGACGCCATTGGTTCGGCACGGACAAGTTGGGCCGGGACGTCATGGCGGGGATGGTTCATGGGTCGCGTGTCTCATTATCGATCGGTTTTGTTGCGGTCGGCATCGCGGTGATGATCGGCGTCGTACTCGGCGCCATCGCTGGATACTTCGGCTCATGGACGGATTTGGTCATATCGCGTCTATTCGAGGTTATGCTGTCGATCCCGACATTTTTTCTTTTGATCACCATTGCCGCACTCTTGCCGCCGAGTATTTTCTTGACCATGCTCATCATCGGCGCGACCAGTTGGGTCGGCATCGCGCGGTTTACCCGAAATGAATTTCTGAGGATTCGCAATCTCGATTACGTGACCTCGGCGATCGCGCTGGGGGGCACTGATCGCAAGGTGATGTTCAAACATATTCTGCCCAACGCGCTCGCACCGGTCATCGTTTCGGTGGTTCTCGGCATCGCTGGCGCGATCCTCGTCGAATCCAGTTTGAGTTTTCTCGGCATCGGCGTGCCGGCCGAGCTGGTGACTTGGGGTTCGATACTTCACGAAGCCAGCACCACGACTTACGCCTGGTGGCTCGCGGTCTTTCCCGGGTTTGCCATCTTCATTACCGTGCTGGCTTATTATCTCGTCGGCGAAGGGTTGCGCGAAGTGCTTGATCCGCGCCTGCGGGGGTTGCGCTAGTCCGATTCTTTCTGATAATTCGGAGGTTCACAATTCGTTGGACTGAGGTGGGTGAAACGACCGATCGTCGTGGCCCTGCGGTTTGCCTTAATGCTGCCAAGTCGAGTTGAAACAATCGCCAGGGAGCCGGAGCGAAATCTTGAGGAGACAGTCACCATGGCGGGAAAGACCTTCGAAGAGATCAAAGCGGATATCGCGCATCGTGCCGGACGCATCAATCCGTTCGAGCGGGTGAAGAAAGAAGACAGCGATCAAGTTCTCAAGAATCTCACCAGTCTCGACTCAGAATCGTGGGGGCGCCAATGGGGCAAGTTCGGCGCCGCGTACGAAGCGTTGGGTGATGACCAAGAAAAACAGGGGAAGAAGAATGAAGCCGGCGAAACTTTCTATCTCGCCTACGAGTACTATCGCATCGGCCGCTACCCGGTGCCGAGCAGCCCGGAGAAAATGACCTGCTATCAGGGCGCGCTGCGCACCTTTCTCAAGGCCGCGCCCTATATGGATCCGCCGCTGGAGCGTTGTGAGATTCCCTTCGAAGGCAAAAAAGTCGTTGGCTATCTGCAAGTGCCCAAGGGCGCCCGTCGGCCGCCAGTCGTCATGCACTGGGGCGGCGTCGACGGTTGGAAAGAAGACCGCCGCACCAACAATGACGTGTTGCTCAAGATCGGCATCGCCTGCTTCACCATCGACATGCCCGGCGCTGGGGAGAATCCGTGTTTGGGCCACGAGCCGAAGGCCGAGCGAACCTTTTCCGCGGCGATGGATTATTTGGCTGCGCGCAGTGATATCGACGGCCAGCGCGTCGCTTGCATGGGCGGCAGCTTCGGCGG
>JBGTCC010000059.1:0-5778 GCA_041749055.1 Thermodesulfobacteriota bacterium
CGCTCCGCCGCTCCGACCCAGGCATTCAATTCCCATCTACACCGATAGTAACCGGTTGAAAAACGATCGATAACTGCGCAGCGCCCCGCGCAGTTCCTCCGTCGAAACCTTCTCGGAGTGCTCCCATTCAGATTCGAGACGGCTCCTTTGATCGCTGAAGCTTTGGGCTAAGCGTTGCATAATTTCAGCGACCAACTCATCCGCCTGCTCGACGGCCCGGCGTGGTTCGTCGACGAAACTGGTTTGGATATTCTGCCAGCGCGAGCGAAAGTGGTCTCCCTCATTTGTCGAGAGCAAAGGATTTAGCGCTTCCCCGTTTATTCGGTTCAAATGTGTTGGGACTTCGAGAGCCGCCTCCGCCTCTGCCGATGATCTGGAGTCCTGATTGAAATGCTCAAACTCTTTCTTGTCGCCTTCCACCCGCGCCATATCCTTAGTAGTTAATTTCTGGCGTTCCGAAGCTTCCATCCTGCGTACCTCCATCAGTGGTTTGGCTGAACACGCGAGGATTTACCGTTGCGCGTCCAAACTTTCTTGTTTTTGTTGCTGCTCACATCCGCTTCTTCCGACTGGAGAAGATCGTCAAACAATGCCCGGTAGTGGATGAGCGCCTGCCGCAGCTCCTCGGTGCTGGCAGCTGACGTTTTGCTGCGTTCCGCGATGCGAGTGGCGGCGCGAAAATTTTCTACGACGTGGGGATGGTCGACCGATATATCAGCAGCCGACTGCTCGAAATCGGTGAGAGGATAGCCGCACTGCTGCATCACCTCCCGAACCAGAAAATTTGCCTCCGCCAGTGCGCTATCCGGCTGATCCACAAAGCGGCTTTGAACCAACAACCAGTTTTCCTGGTACCGCACCCGTTCATCGCGTGGCAAAGCGACGATATTGAGTTTGCGAACCCGTTCCTCGCGTTTGCTCAGCTCCGCTTCGGCGCTTTGCTGGTTATGGTGCGCGCTAACCGTTTTCTCGTACTCAGGCCCGAAACGTTCACGCAATCGCTCGGTGGTTTTTCGGCGCGTTAAGTACCAAATTCCGAGGCCAACCAAAATCACAGTAATCCCGACCAATACAATAATAAGTTCCGTTGTCATTTCTCACCTCTGTATAATAACGAGAAATACAGTCGGTGGAATCAGATGGCAAATTTTATGCCATCCACTCGCAGCGCAAATGCGAAGATAAAAAAACATTCGGCGTCACTTTTTTGCAAACAATCGCTATTGTTCATCTCGAATCTGGGACATGAGTACCTCTTTCTCGAAACTCGGTCGATGTTTCCTTTCTTTCAGAGCTGGCGAACATAACGAAGGGAACGATCGCTGCCTGCTCGCCAGAATCCAAGAGCCGCCTGGCGATCGTGCGCGCCGATAGATCTGCAGGAGCCTGTTGAGCACGCTTCGCGGGTTTTCGTCGGCTCGCTGTTCTCGCTGCGCGAGCAATCTCAGACTGATTGGGTTCTGCGGCGGAATTTCAAACAGCGAATTCACTCTGAGCAATCACAAAACAATCAGCAACGCCGATTGTCGGCGAATCCCCTTCAGGTAACTAGGAATACTCCTTCCATCGACGTCGCCAGCCGCTGACACCCTGTCAAAAGTCCAGCAAGTTGAAAGTTAATATTCTTCACTGGGCCTGGTACGAACCTTGCTCGTGCACAGTTTAGGATGATTGTTGTTTGAGTTGGAAAACTGCTGAAAACTTGTGGGGGACAATCTTGCATTTCAAATCGGTTCAGAGAGGCGTTCTTAACGTTGTCATCGGGACAACGGCGGCAATCTTCGTTCTGGTATGCAGCGGATTTTATCACGTTTATTTTGACCGCAGTGATTTGCCTGACATCGAAGGCTTCGCCGGCTTTGAATTTCCGACCATCGGCACGGTCTACGACGCCAACGGGCGGCCGCTTATCGAACTGGCAAAAGAGCACCGTAGGATCACCCAGTATGAAGACCTCCCGGCGATTGTTCGCGATGCCATCATCGCCGCCGAAGACAAGCGGTTTTTCTCCCATAGCGGCGTTGACTACTGGGTCATTCCACGCCTGCTGAGCAAGGTCAGGCTGGGGGTTTTTGCCGCCGGTGTGCTGGGACTCGGACGGCAAGGGATAGTTGAGAGTCCGGCGCTGCTGCCCCAAGGCGGCTCGACGATCACCCAACAGCTGGTGCGCGGTCATTTTCTCAAACACCTAACGGCGCAAGAAAACAGCCACCAGCTTCAGTATGGCGGCCTGGTAGCGCGGGGGCTATCTACCGTAATCGGCGCGCGCACCGTCAACATGTTGGTTCGCAAGCTCGAGGAGATTCGGCTCTCGTTGTGGATCGAACAGGAGATGGAGAATCGTTTCGGTTCGAAACGTCGAGCAAAGGAAGAGATTCTCGCCCGCTATGCCAGCTATATCTACATGGGAAACGGTCAATACGGGTTTGCCACGGCCGCGCAATACTATTTTGGCCGGCCGCTGGCCACGTTTACCGCCGAGGACGCCGACAAGGCGGCGCTGCTCGCAGGCATCGCCAAGGGGCCTAGTTACTACGCGCCCAGCGCAAAGCCAACGGCGCGGGTGCTGCGCCGGCGCAATCAAACCCTAGCGTTGATGGCGGCCCAGGGTGTGATTTCCCCGGGCTGCGCGCAGGCCGCCGCGCAGCTCCCGCTCGAAGTGATCGAGCGGGGCCCAGACCAGAGGCTGCAGGCGCCTGCGGTGCTGGGAACCATCCTTGAGGGGCTCAAGGGCCGAGGCGCGGATATCAGCGCGGAAAATCTTTTTCACGGGCGCATCCAGGTTTACTCCACGGTGGATGTCGGGGTGCAGCAAATTGCCAACCAAGCACTCGAACGCGGCCTGGAGCTTTACGAAAAACGCCATCCCCGTGCCAAAGGGATCATCCAAGGTTCTGTGGTCGTGTTGCGCAACCGCGATGCCAGCATCCTCGCCCAAACCGGCGGTCGGCAGTTCTACCAGGACCGCTCCGCCCAATACAGCGACTTTAACCGCGTCACCCAGTCGCTGCGCCAACCTGGGTCGACGATGAAACCCTTCGCCTACCTCGCGGCCTTTCGCCGGGGAGGGTTCAATCTTGAGACGATGGTTCCCGACGAACCGATAGGAGTTTGGGATGGCGAGAAACAGAGCACCAAATGGATCGCCAACTACGATCAACAATTCCGCGGCATGATTTCGCTGCGCGAGGCGCTCGCAGAATCGAGCAACGCCGTGGCGGTTTGGCTCACCGGGGAGATTGGCATTGGCAGGGTGCTGGGAACCTCACGCAGTCTAGGGGTCAAGAGCCGATTGCAGCCCCATCTGACCACGGCGTTGGGCGCATCGGAGGTGAATTTGCTGGAGTTGGCCAATGCCTACCGTACCATGGCGTCGGGGATCATCGCCGAGCCCTATGTGATCCGCAAAATCGTCCGCGCATCGGGCGAGGTGGCGGCCGATAACCACAAGGAGCGCTCTGCGGTGGAGGTCAACGATCCGGCGCTGGCGCTGATTCAGGAAGGATTGCGCGGTGTCGTGCGCATGCCCAGCGGCACGGCTCATACGCTTAACCCGAGCGTTTTCCCGATCGCCGTGATGGGCAAGACCGGAACGACCAATGAGTTTCGCGATGCGCTGTTTGTCGGCTCCACTTATGGCCCCGACGGGGTCACGGTCGCCGTTCGGGTCGGCTTTGACGACAACCGTTCCCTGGGCCCCGGAGAAACCGGCGGCCGGGTGGCGCTGCCGGTGTTCAAAGAACTGATGCTGCGAGTTTACCGCGAAAAGCTAGTCGGGCCGGTGCCGAGGTTTCCGGCGCAAATCGAACAGAATATCAATGATTATCTCGCCGGCGGTTCGCTCGTCACCGGAGAATCCCCTAGCGCGCTCCAGCCGATAAATTCTTCGCGGCCGCATTCGTCGCGGTTCGAGGATGGCAGCGCAACGTTTCAACGGCAACCATAGAATCGGCCGGCTGTCGCCGCGCAGCGCGCAATAATTCTTTGCAAAATCGTCCAATAGTGGACTGAAACTTTTTTTGAGCCCGCCTAGGTTACACATTGCATTAACACCATTGAGTTTCAGTCCGAGGGGTTTTGGAAACGTTCAAAGCAGCTTGGCTTAGACCGTAGTCACACGAAACGGAGGATGCCGCGATGAAAAAATTAATGTTGCTGTCGGTTCTCATATTGGCTCCCGGTCTCGACGGAGAACGCTTATTTGTTCACTACCTTTGAGGCGTTCGGTCGCCAGTCTTTTCAAGAGTCGCATTGTCGCAAAACCAACACATTGCCTTCGCCTTAATCCGATTTTCGGGACATGAGTTTGGAATCTGTGGTGTGGATTTAATGTTTTTATACTTGAACTTTACTTTCGATAACGCGGTCTCGTTTTTGCACCGTCGATAGCCAGCGGAAAATTTGCCTTGGGTAACACCGACGCCCTCGCCGTGAGTTTCCGAATAATAAACGACAGGTAAGATCTGAATACTTCTAAATTCGGTGAATGAAAACTTCGTAGCCGCTAAAATAAACCGTAAACCCGGAAAGGAATCAGAAATAATGAAGTCGTTTAAGAACAGTTTAATTTGCCGCGCAACGTCGATATCGTTGAGCGCGTTAATGGCGCTGACTGCGGTCACGCCGTTGGCGCGCGCAGCGGGTCACAGGGAGGCGCCGTTGATCGCTCTCGATCCGGCGGCCGATTTGACCGACGTGTATGCGTTTCGGAGTTGGGAGGATGACACCAAGGCCGTGTTCATCATGAACGTTATCCCCGCGCAAGTGCCGGCCTCGGGACCGAACTATTTTAATCTCGATGATAGTGTTCTTTACGCATTTCACTTCGACCTGGACCAGGACGGCCGGGCCGACGACCTGGATATTGAATTCCGCTTCGCAACGGAGATCCGTAACAACACAGCACTCGCCGGTTTGAACTTCAAAGACGTTCCGATCTCGTACGCGGGTGTTCCGCCGATCACCGCGCTTGACGGCGCCGGGTCGGCAGGGATTGGCCTGCGGCAAAAATATCAGGTTCGCGCGGCTGGACGCGGCAAGGCCGGCGGGAATTTAATTAAAATGATCGGGACTAACACCACCGATGTGAACAAGAATCCTCTGATCGCTGTTCCGTCAAACGTCGGTCCGGCAACGATGCCGAACTACCCCGCTCTAGCGGCGCAGGGCGTATACGATCTTGGCAACGGCGTGCGGGTCTTTGTCGGCCAACGCGAAGAATCATTCTATATCGATCTCGGAGCGACCTTCGACACTCTCAACTTTGGCCGCACGCCGCCGATTTTGACGCTCGCGGAAGATCAGAACAATAGCGCAAATCCATTCGGCGTCGACGATGGCTTTGAAGGGCTCAACATTACGACCATCGCCATCGAAATTCCCAAATCGTTATTTCCGAGCGCTGCTGTAGGCATGTACGCCTCGACCAGCCGGCGGAGAAACCGGGAATTCGAACTTTCGGGCGACGACCAATTTCGTAATCGCGGCGGGTTCACACAGGTCGCACGGATGGCGAATCCTTTAGTGAATGAGGTTATCATCGGCACGGGCTCCAAGGATCGTTGGAACCAGCGCGACCCAGAGGATGAAAAACAGTTTCTCAACTTTTACGAAAGTCCGCGGCTTGCGGGGCTGATCAATGCCGTGTTCAGCACGTCAATTCCGACAACCGGACGCACGGATCTATCAGGAGTTCTGCTGCAGTACTTCGCGCCGGTATTTAGCGGTTCGCCAGGAATCATCTCGGAGTTGCTGCGCGTTAATCTCGACATCCCGGCG
>JBGTCC010000060.1:0-3383 GCA_041749055.1 Thermodesulfobacteriota bacterium
GGTGATCACCCGCGCCGCCATCGAATTCCTCTCCGGCCCCGCGGCAAAGCGGATCTTCATATTGAGGCCGAAGCGCTTGTTAAAAGCCACCTCAAGGATATTCAATGTCTTCTGCCCGCCAAAAGTCTGCGCCCCGGCAATAAAGGTCAACTCCGGCTCTTTCTTCGCCCCCGCAATCAACTGCTCCAAAGTCTCCGCGGCCAGCCGTTGAATGAAGAGAAAACACGACCAGCGCCCAGGCGACAACCTTGGCAAAAGAATTCATCGCACTCTCCGATCCGAAAACCTTGAACTTTTGAACCCTTGAACCTTGAACGAATCCGGTCTCCCCAAATGATTTGAACGGCTTGAACATTTTGAACGATTTGAACTCCTAAATCAGTCCAACATCTCTTCCCGCGGCTCCAACCGGATCAACTCATTCTGCGCCGGATCGCGCACGATCCCGAGCGGATCGCGCCCATGCTTGATCGCCTCGATGCCATCCTTATAGATTTTTCGTAATAGGATGACCCCCCTGTCGGTGGTCACCAGATGTTCCGTGGTGCGGTCAAAGATCGCGCCTTGGCTCTCCTGCGCCGCGCGGTCTTGGTCTTCACGGGCGAGCCAGCCGATCTCATCGTCCCAGCGATATTTGCCGAAAACCGTACCCTGCACACCCTCCGCCGAGCGGTCCTTCATCAGCTTCGAAGTGATCTTGCCGTCGACCTCGTTGGCGAACTCGACGGTGTAGTGAATCGTGCTAGTATCATCGATGGGCACGCGCCAGCGCATCACTTCGCAGGAACTGCTCGCCGTGTGCTCGGTCGGATGACCCTCTTCGACATTGCCGGTCTTGTTAATCGTCGGCATGACGAAGAAGTTCACATGCGCCCAATTTTTGCCGGAGACACGCCGCGTGTAGGTGTTGAGGACACCGTGGTCGAAGATTTGCGGATTGATCTCGCCGTCCTCCCAGGTCGGCGTGGTGAAGCCGCGGTGGAGCCATTTCAAATGGTTTTGATCCACCGAGTTTTCGATCATCTGGAAATAATTGCAATTGACGATGCGCGCGCGCATCGCCCGTTGGCCATCCTGCCGTGCCAAAACGTCATAGCGCGGCAACAGCGGCGCCGGCTCCGGCCCCATGTAAACGAATAATACGCCGCCCAGCTCTTGCACCTTGTAAGATGGCTGGCGCACACGTTCCTTGAACGTACTAGTCGCCCCCTCGCCCGGCGTTTCCAAAACTTTACCTTCAACATCGTAAAGCCAGCCATGATAGCAGCAACGCAGCCCGCCGCTCTCGATATGGCCAAACTCAAGCGAAGTGCCCCGGTGCATGCAGCGCAGCGCCAAAACACCAAACTTGCCAAACACGTCTTTGAACAGCACGACATCCTCGCCAAGAATCCGCTTCTTCTTCGGCTTGCCCTGCAACTCATTGGCAAACCCAATCGGCTGCCAATACCGCCGCAACAGCTCCCCCGCCGGCTTCCCCGGCCCCACCTGCGTCAACATGTCGTTTTCTTCTTTGCTCAGTGCCACATCCGGGTCCTTACTATCGAGATTACTCGCTTTTGTGTAATCACGAATATCCGAGTCGCGCTGAAGGTGTCAAGTAAAGCCGTACTGCCGGTTTGCGTCACGTGAATGAATCGTAATGAACTTTGGACTTAGCCCCTTTTTCTGGTGTTGAGACACGGTAAGCCCGGCCGTGCTACACCGCGGGCTGATATCTGGATACACCGCCTCGTACGCAGCGTTTGTCGGGCGAAGAGATTGACAAGGCACGCTTGGTTGCTGATATTGCCGCTGCTTTGCTCCTCTGAGATCCCGGGTGCCCGAATACCCCGCCGGAAGAGCTGGCAGTTCACTTATATAGTTAGCCAAAAATAACCAAAAGGATGATTTGACGAGGGTTTTTTGATATATTTCTTAGCCAGAGGTAGAGATGACAAAGTTGCTCCAAAAGGCATTTGACGAGGCTTCGAAGCTTCCCGAAGGTGAGCAAGACGCGCTCGGTCGTATCTTGCTGGAGAAACTTGTAACCGAGCGGCGATGGGAGGAGCTTTTTGCCGGATCGCACGATCTACTTGCCGAGCTTGCCGATCAGGCTTTGGCAGAACACTGCGCCAGGCGCACTGAGAAGCTTGATCCGGAAAAACTGTGATCTCGCATACGACTGCGCAGTTCCGGAAAATGTTCGCCGAACTGCCTGCCGACGTTCAACGTCAAGCCCGTCGAGCATATCGGATCTTCCAACAGAACCCGAACCAACCGAGTCTTCGTTTCAAATCTATTCATCCAACACGGCCAATATATTCTGTGCGAGTCGGCCCCGGCTATCGCGCGGTGGGAATCTTACAAAGTGATGAAGTCGTATGGTATTGGATCGGCTCACATGCAGACTATGACAAACTTCTTTCACAATCGCGGCATAGACCGTAACATCGCGTAAGCGCCGCTCCGTTCCAAGTTGAATTCACCCTGGCCCTGTGCAAATCTTTAACTCCTCATGGCCGACCCAACCGCGACTTTGCTGCGCGAACTTCCATCCATCGATCGCCTGCTTAATCATGCGCGCTGCGCCGCGCTGCTCACCCGCTACAATCGCGATTACGTGACGCAGAAATGCCGCGCTGCTTTGGATCAGCTGCGGGCGAATATCCGCCAAGGCAAAGGCCAATTCCTCAATGATGACGCCATCCTCGATCGAGTCGAGGCGCAGATCGAATTGGAAAGCCGCCCCGGCCATTTCCGTGTCGTCAACGCCACCGGGACGATCCTGCCTACCAACTTAGGCCGCGCCCTGCTGTCGCCAGCGGCCATCGACGCCATGGTGGCGGTGGCCGGCAAGCCGATCAATCTGGAGTACGACCTAGCCGCCGGCAAGCGCGGCAAACGCGAAGAGACATTAGAGCAACTGTTGGTCGATCTTACCGGCGCCGAAGCGGCGACTGTGGTCAATAACAATGCCGCCGCGGTGCTGTTGGGGCTGAACTCGTTGGCGCAGGGAAAAGAAGTTATCGTCTCGCGCGGCGAGCTGATCGAGATCGGCGGAGCATTTAGAATTCCCGAGATCATGGCCAAGAGCGGCGCCATCCTGCGCGAGGTGGGCGCGACCAATCGAACCCATCCGGCGGATTACGAAAACGCCATCAATGACAACACCGCGCTTTTACTTAAAGTCCACACCAGCAACTACAAAATCGTCGGCTTCACCGCCGAAGTGACTTTGGAACAAATGGTCGCCATCGGCCAACAGCACAATCTGCCGGTGATGGAAGATCTCGGCAGCGGCGCGTTGATCGACTTAAGCCAGTACGGTCTATCGAAAGAGCCGCTGGTCGGCGAAAGAATCGCCGCCGGCGCCGATGTGGTCACATTCAGCGGCGACAAAA
>JBGTCC010000061.1:0-9460 GCA_041749055.1 Thermodesulfobacteriota bacterium
ACGGGCCGCCGGAAACTGATCACCGCCAACCGTCAGATTCTCCGTTCGTAACTTCATGAACAGTCGAAGTTTGCCCAACAGTCCATTACTCCGCCTTCTTACCGCCATCCGCGGTTTTCTTCTCGGCAACTTTTTCGACCAAGGCGCGAAAGGTGGTGTTCGAATCGCATCGGACTTTAAAGGCGACGACGAACAGCGTGATCAGATCCTTGGCGTTGATCCGGTCATCGGCCCAATCGGCGATCTGAGCGAGGTTATGAGCCGGCGTCAACTGTTTGATCTTCATGCCGACGACTTCCGCCAGGCCGGCGGCGAGTTGCTGCGCCACGGCTCGATGTTCAGGCGGGAATTCGAGGCGGATAAATGCGGTTTCGAGGGCCCAGTCAGTGCCTTTGGCGCCGCTGCGGACGACCACTCGGCCCAAGGTGACAAGTAATAGGATTCCGCCAAGGAGTAAATAAAACGGAGAGAGCATCGATGTTATAACCTGATTGGCGAGAACTTTAACGCGCTATTGTCGGCGCTGCAAAGGCTCCCTTGCATTTCTGCTGAAAAACCCTAGGAATGCTTCGACGAGCTCAGCATGAACGGAAATTCTCAACCTTATCAACTCAACTTCCGATCGCCCTGAGACCAATAGCAGAATCGATTGTCCTGAGTTACGACGACGGGGAACGTTCTTTAATCATTTGCGCCATCGCCAAACTATCGGCGTCGCCGGCATTGCCTAACGCACCGGCGACACCGGCGCGATCCTGCGCCGGACGATTTTGGCTGGCCTTCCATTTGCCGGTTAATCTTGTAACCGCGATCTCGATGCCAACGATGGCGCCCAACTGTTTGTCGATAAAATCCGCCGGCGCGTCGCTCACTTGCCAGGGCGCCGCGCTGGCGCTTTCGAAGCGTTCCGTCAAGCACGTCACCAAGCCGCGCAGCCAAGCGCGATCTTCAATAATTCGCAGCGCGCCATAGGCGTGGACGACGGCATAGTTGTAGGTCGGCACCACCTCGCCGCCGTGTTTCTTGGTTTCATACCAAGACGGCGAAATATAAACCTGCGGCCCGTGAAAGATGATCAAGGCTTCGGTGTCGCGGGAATGATCATGCCATACCGGATTGGCCCGGGCGACATGGCAACGCAGCGTACCGTTTGGCAGCGGCTCGGTATCGAGTTCGAAGGGCAGATGATTGGCGTTGAGCCCCGCGGCGCCCGAAGTCACCAGCGTCGCCAGCGGCCGCTCGTGCATGAACTGGTGCAGGACTTCCGTGCGAGTCTCTTCAAAGTGACTGGGTAAGTACATTTAAATCTTTCCAACTTGCTTGGCTTTAGTAAAGTGCGGTGGCGATCTTGCGCGTGGACAAATATCGCCCGGCAATGATTGCACTGTCAACCAGACCTTCAATTCATGGTTGCATTGCCCACCGCACCCTTTATATTTGCTGCGCGAGCTAACTTATGAAAGATGCGGAGGTTCAATGACGATTCCACGTAACCAAACGATCTGGTCCGCCATGCTGGTCATGCTTGCGCTAGTTTGGCCGTCGCCGCGGCTGCACGCGCAAGAATCCTTCTTCAAGGGCAAACAGATCCGCATCATCGTCGGCTTGAGCACCGGCGGCGGCTACGACCGCGCGGCGCGGCTGATCTCCCGATACATGGGCAAGTATCTGCCGGGCAATCCTGACTTCGCGGTCCAGAATATGCCGGGCGCCGGTTCGGTAACCGCCGCCAACTATGTCTGGGGAGTGGCCAAGCCGGATGGACTGACTTTGTTGGCGCCGCACAATAATTTTTATCTGGCCCAGCTTTCCGGCCAGAAGGAAGTAAAGTTCGACCTGACCAAATTTCAGTGGATCGGCTCTTTGGAAAACGATGACATGCTGTTGTTCGCCCGCGCTGACGCGCCGTTCAAATCGGTTAGCGACATCATTCGCGCGAAAGAATTGCCTAAATGCGGCTCTACCGGCGTCGGCAGTTCAGATTATGTCATGTCGAAGATCCTCGAGGAAACCGTCGGCATGAAGGTCATCCATGTCACCGGTTATCCGGGCAGCAGCGAAATCGCCCTGGCCATGGAGCGCGGCGAGGTCGCCTGCATGGGATTGACGATCGCGACGTACTACGGGCGCGAGCCATTTTTAACCTGGATCAAAACCAAGTTCGTCCGTTTCCTCGCCCAGAGCGGCCACAAGCGTTCGCCGCGCATCCCCGATGCGCCGACGATCTACGAATTGATGGACGAGTACAAAACCGCGGCGACCAAGCGGCGGGTCGCCGAGGCAATGCTCCAAGGCGGTGAGTGGGCAAGGCCGCTGATCGCGCCGCCGGCGACCCCGGCCGACCGCGTCAAAATCCTGCGCGACGGCTACGAAAAAGCTTCGAAAGACCCGGAACTACTTGCCGAAGCAAAAAAACTTTCCATCGAAATCGCGCCCCTGCGCGGCGAGCAATTGCAGAAAACCGCCGTCGACATCATCAGGCAACCAGCGGAAGTGACCGAACAGATCAAGAAATTGTTCCTTCAGTAATGCGGCGGCTGGGAGTGATTAAGCGGAAAAACGCTTACCTGCAAGAACAGAGGGATTTTAAATATAATATATTGACTTGAAGCTCGCTCTGAGGTCCGTCATTCCGGCGCAGGCCGAATCCAGTCTTCGAACCCACCTCTAACCACAATGTGGATGCCGGTTTTCACCGGCATGACAGACTTACGCTTCGACACGAAATAAAAACTCACAACCCACTAGCGCCGCTCAGCGACGCGAGTCGTGCGATCGGATGGAAAGAGCTACCAGCGGCCCCGGCCCGGCCCGTAGGCACGTTTGGCGCCGGCGCGGGCGCCGAAGGTCGGTTTGGGATTGGGATCGAGCAGACGGGTGAATGCGTAGTTGAAATTTTCGATTTTTAACCGGGGAATCTTTTGACCGATGAAATGCTCGATGGCGGCGACTTCCTGGAGATCCTCGGCGGTCATCAGCGTGAAGGCATCGCCGACGCTTTGCGCCCGGCCGGTGCGGCCGATGCGATGGACGTAATCTTCCGGATGATGCGGCACATCGTAATTGATCACATGGCTGATCTGCTCGACGTCGATGCCGCGGGCGGCGATATCGGTGGCGACCATGACTTCATAGCGGCCGTTGCGAAATCCATTGAGAGCCTGTTCGCGCTCGCGCTGAGTGCGATTGGAATGCAGCACCGCGACCAAATGACCCTTCTCGGTGAGCCGGCGCGCCACCCGGTCAGCGCCATTCTTGGTGCGGCAGAAGATCAACACCTGGTCGTATTCTGTGCGCTCCAACAGTTCCGCCAGCAGCTCTTGTTTCTGCGCGATGTCGACGGGATATAACGCGTGGGTGATGGTTTCGGCGGGCGACCGGCGCTGGCCGATCTGAATCGTTTCGGGATTTTTCATCGCCCAGCGCACCAGCGCGTCGATCTCCGGGGGGATCGTCGCCGAAAACAGCATGGTCTGCCGGGTCTTGGGCACGCGGTCGACGATCTTGCGCACGTCAGGCATGAAACCCATATCAAGCATGCGGTCGGCTTCGTCGAGAACCAGGAATTCGATATCGTTTAAGCGCAGCATCTGGCGCTGCAATTGATCGAGCAACCGGCCCGGCGTTGCGACGACGATATCAGTACCGCGGCGCAGTGCTAGATCTTGCTTGCCGTAGCCCGTGCCGCCGAACAACACGACGGTGCGCAGGTCGGTAAAGCGCGAATAATCATGAAAGGCGGTTTCAACCTGCGCCGCCAACTCGCGCGTCGGCTCGAGTATCAGCGCACGGGTTTTACCATGCTGGCCGAGACGAGAAATGATCGGCAAGGCGAATGCGGCGGTCTTCCCCGTGCCGGTCTGTGCCGAGCCGATGAGATCGCGCCCCTCGAGCACTAACGGAATCCCGCGCAACTGAATCGGTGTTGGGTCGGTGTAACCGGCCGCCTTAACCCCTTCGAGAACCTTGTCGGACAAACCGAGCTTCGCAAATAGCATACCGTCACTATAGGCATGAGCAGGCGTGCTTCTCAATGGCAGGCTTACCGGGCGGTAAATATCTGCGATGCCGGCGGGCAGGCAATCGATTCAGTGATTGGTTCCATGAACCTCGCCGAGCACACCACGGATGAATTCACTCTTTGCCATCGAATATTCCGTGCTAACGGTGATACCTCGGGAGAGAATCGACAATTTCTCCACTTGGTAGGCTTGCACTAGCTCGGCATCGGCACGCAAGCGATCGCGAAACCTGATGAGGTCTTGTCCCTCGGGGGCACCGCTGCGGATCACATGAGCATGAACCAGATACGCCTTGCCGCGATAGGTTGCCGCCCCGACACGCATCGGGCGTGAATCGGGAAATGGCTCAGGGCCGCCCTGGTTTTGAAAGCCCAGCTGATCGAGTGCATCCGTGGCAACGAAAAATGCGCCCGCTGGATAAGCTACCAACAAATCGATGATCCCCTTGCCGCCGCAACCGGGCACCGCCGTGCTGCCAATATGATCGACGTAAAGGGTCGATCGACAATCGAGAATCGCGTCGATGACCCGCGCGGCGACCCGTGGCGCTTCAGGATCGTAGGGAAAGTAGCGCGCCGGTTTGGCCGCATAGCAGTCAATTTTGATCGCAGGGGCATCGCATAAGTTTCTTGCTGCTAGCAATTTCATACCCTCACCTTCTGAGACTCTAACCAACCACTGAGCAAGCTCAGTGCCAGCCGCGGCGAGAGATGCAAGTAAACGATATTGCAAGAAATGTAATAGTGCCCGCGGCGAAAGAGAGGGGCCCGCAGCAACCGTAGGTTACAGTCGACGCAACCGCAGTTGCAGTCTGAGTTAATTTTTTGAAGGTCAACGCCGGCGGCGGGATCGTCTCGCCGTCGAGGCGCCACCACGGGGTGAATTTTGCGGAGTGGAATTAGCAACTAGCGGCAGCGAACGTCCCAGCTAGGATGCGATGAAAGAACAGCAATAATCGGTCAACGTTTTGAGCACCCTGCGGAATTTAGAATTCGCCGGCACCTCGAATGACTCTCCCGCTTTCACCGCCCTGGCACTGGCAACGCCGGGCAAAGCGACATCCAGCTCACCGCTGATGATTTCCATGAGTTCTTTGTCGCCGGTGCTGAATTCGTATTCGCCCGGTTGCATGATACCCAGATTTTTCTTTGAGCCGTCGGCAAAGACTACGTGCGGCTGACGACTTTACCGTCGAAGTAAACATTGGCCTTTTTGATGACGGTGACATTGGTGAATTCCGACATTGCGAAATTCCTTCCTGACCCTGTTGAAATTTATGCCGGCACGGCGGCGCGTTCGACTCGCGGTTCGCGGATCGGTAGATTCAATAGCGCCGCCACTGCCGCGAACAGGGCATCGGCGTACCACATCGACAAATAATTGCCGTAATGCGCGAAGGCAAGCCCGCCCAACCACGCACCGAAAAACGCGCCGGTCTGATGCGACAGCATAGTCATGCCATAGAGTGTCGCCAGATAGCGGGTGCCGAATAATTTACCAACCACGCCTGCGGTGGGCGGCGCCGTTCCCAGCCATGAAAAGCCGAGTCCGACCGCTATCAGGTAAAACGTCCACTCGGTTTTGGGCGCGGCGAGATAAAGCAAAATCAACAACGTCCGCGAGCCGTACATCCAGAACAAAACATACTTGCCGCGGAAGTGATTGAGCAACCAACCGGCGGTGATACATCCGGCAATATTCGACAAACCGATAATCGCCAGCGACCAGCTCGCCACCGATGCCGGCAAACCGCAGAGGTCCACTTCGCCGGGAAGATGGGTGACGAGAAAAGCGATGTGAAAGCCGCAGGTCAAAAAACTGCCATGCAGCAACAAATAACTCCGATCGGCGAAAGCTTTTTTCAACGTATCGCGCAAATCGGCGCCCGCTTGATTGGCACTAACCGCGCCATTTCCGATCGCGGGTCCGCTGATCGGCCGCACCAACGGCAGGGCTAAGAGCGCGATGACGCTCAAGGACCACATCGCACCCATCCAGCCCCACAGAGAAATAAGCTCCTGAATGATCGGCGCAAAGACGAATTGACCGAAGGAACCGCCTGCGGTAATGATCCCGGCGGCGACGCCGCGCCGGCCCGGCGGCAAACGGTGCATCACCGTGCCGATCAACATCGAAAAGCTGCCGGCGCCCGACCCCACCGCTGCAAGCACACCGATGGTTAACACCAGCCCCGCGCTAGTGGTAAACACGGGCGTCAGCGCCGTGCCCAGTGCCAACACCAGCACGCCGCCAACGAGGACGCGCGCGGCGCCAAAGCGATCGCCGAGCATACCCGCCACCGGCGCCACCGCGCCCCAGAGAAACTGCCCCACCGCCATGGCGAAACTAATCGCCGCGATGCCAACCCCAGTCGACCCACTAATGGGAAATACAAACAACCCCTGCGCCTGGCGCGCTCCCATGGTGATCATCAGCATCGCCGCCGCGGCGAGGGTGATGTAGCGCCAGGAATTGTCTTTGTTAGCAGGGATCATTGTTATCGCACAAATATGTCATCGCTTTGATTTGCCCTGGAGAGACTGGAGATCGATCACCCATCTGTGAACCATTTTCCGTTGCCGGCCGACGGCTTGTGATTTTGTTTGCTGGACGTGAAATCTGTTCCGTCACCCCGGCCGTATCGTCACCCCGGTGAATACCGGGGTCCAGCAATCGAACCCGCCCCACTCACCTCAACCTGGATACCGTTCTCCAACGGTATGACGGGCTCTTTCAGTCACCTGGATGCCCTAAATTCACCGGTATGACAGACTTTCGACCCGGCTGAAGCGATTGCCCTCCCAATGCTCCACACGAGGGACATTAAACCTCCGCCACGACTCTGCCGATTACCGTTCCCGCCTCCAACTCATCCAACGTCCGGCTGACTTCTGACATAGGCCGCGTCTCGATCGGGATCGGTTTAATTTTCCCTTCGCGCGCCAACGCGACGACTGCTTTCAATTCTGCCACGCTGCCGAGATGAGAACCTCGAACTGTGATCGCGCGCAGAATCGTGCTGGCGATGGATAGTTTGATCTCGCCGCCGAATAGACCAACCAATATCAACTGGCCGCCTTTGCGCAAGCCACTGAGCACCAGCTCTGCCGTCCCCGCGCTGCCGACAAAATCTACCGCACCGTAGAGTGCACCTTGAGTGATGTCTTTAAGATTTTGCGCTGCGCCGCTCTTCCGGTTATTGAGCGTCGCCGCGGCTCCCGCCTCACTGGCGGCAGCCAGTTTGCTATCGTCGATGTCGACCGAAGCGATTCGCTTGTGCCCCAGCGCGCGCAACATGCCGATGGCCGATAGTCCTAAACCACCGGCGCCCATCACAGCGACCCATTCATCATGCGGTATCGGCTTTAGTTTCGATACCGCGGAATAAGTCGACAGCCCCGAGCATGACAGCGTGGCCGCCCACACCGGATCGATGCCGCTAGCGTCAATCAAATAACGCGGATGGGGCACGATCAAATGATCGGCATAACCGCCGGGGCGCTGGATGCCGATCATCTGGGGCGCCATGCAAAAATTATCCAGCCCTTCGCGGCAGCGCTCGCAGTCGCCGCAACCGATCCAAGGAAAGATCAAACGATCGGCGCCGATCGGAACAGCGCCGGCATCCGGTCCGGCAGCGACGACCGTTCCGTACGGTTCATGCCCCAAGGTCACTGGCGGCGCCATGCCGCGTTCGCTCATGTGCAACCGGTTGCCGCCGCCGATATCGAAATAACCGTCGCGGATATGCACATCGCTGTGACACACACCGCAGTATTTCAACTTGACGAGCACTTCCGTGCCCTTCGGCACCGGCGTCGCGCGCTCGATCTTTTCGAGCGGTTTGCCCCATTGGACAACGTCGTAGCTCAGCATGCTCGTGCCATTGAATCGCGGAAACGGAATTTCACACCGTCGTTACGATCATCGAATCGCGCCTCGTTCAGTGAGCAGGCTGCGCAACCTCTCCACCCGTTTGCGATTGACGCCTAAGTCGCTGCGGCCCAGGCGCGAGGCCGAGCGCACAGCGATGACATTTTCGGCCGGCCGCAAGTGCAGTTCGAGATCGTCGACAAAGCCAAACACCGCGCTGCTGCATTCGGCGTGAAGATAATCGTCCGTCACACTGATCATCTTCGTACGGGGCAGTCCGTCGATAGCAGCTTGAACCGCGCGCCAGCCATCCCTTGGCGGCACAATCAGCGGAAACGGCGCGACCGAATGGGCAGTGTCGGGCGCATCGCTCGACACGCAGTTGGGGGACGCGGGACAAGGAAGTAAGTGACCGTCTTTGACTCCCAATTGGGCAGGTCTGGCTCCGGAGCATGAAAATAGCGGCATAGTTATAACGCTCGCGGCGAGAAGCCAGAAAACTTGCTGCTTCAAGGTAGCGAACACCCGCACGACGGCCTATTCCTTTTTCTGCTCCGCCTGCTTGTCAAAAAACTTGAGGGCCATGGCGCCGTGGGTTGCTGCCGCTCCGGCACGCAATGCCGCAGCGATAAAAGACGCTTCGACAACTTCTTCCCGCGTCGCGCCGGCGGCGTGAGCCGCCTTGGCGTGGGTTTCCATGCAGTACGGACACTGGGTCGTCGCCGACACGGCGATGGCAATCAACTCGCGATACTTGCGGGGAATCGCACCGCCCTCGCGCCCGACAGTTTTCTCGAGACCGAGCCAGGCGTTAAAATCGTCCGGCGCCAGCTTGCGCATCTCGCGCATCAACTTCAAATCGTTCTCGTCATGATAGTGATTCGACATTTAATATATCCTCCCGAAGTCGCCGTATTATTCCCGTAATCGATACGCGAAGCAATCACATTGACATCATCGCTGGCCCTACGTTACTGCTTGTCTTATGCATGCTCATTCGAGCCCGCAACTGGCGGCACAATGCAGCGTCTGCGGCACCATGCTGTCCGGGACACTGAGCGCCGTCTACCGCACCTTCGGTATCAAACGCAGCCCGCGCAATCCAAACATCTGCACCCGCTGCAGCACCCATGTCGAAGAAGGCCGCATGGTGGAAATCACCGTGCTGTTCGCCGACCTGTCGTCGTTCACCGAGCTCACCCAAGATTTGGGCGCGGAGAAAACCCACGAGGTCGTCGATGCGTTTCTGCGCAGGGCCACCGAAGTCTTAGTGAAGCATGGCGCGTTCATCGACAAATATGTCGGCGACGCAGTCATGGCGCTATTCAACGTGCCGATCCGCCACGACGACCACGCCCTGCGCGCGGTCTCAGCGGCAACCGAATTGAGTGCAGCGCTCAAGACTCTCGGCGCGAACTTTAGCCTGGACCTAAAGGCCTCCATCGGCATCGCCACCGGATTTGCCCGCGTCGGCCGCTTAGGCTCCGACGACTCGAAGGACTACACGGCGATCGGCGACGTGGTCAACCTGGCGGCGCGCCTGCAAGACAAAGCCAGCGCCGGCG
>JBGTCC010000062.1:0-10639 GCA_041749055.1 Thermodesulfobacteriota bacterium
TGCACGAGTGCGATGCCATGGTCTGCTTGAACGTGCCGGCTGAGTTTTCCTCCGTCGGCCAGTTCTTCCAAGACTTTGCTCAGGTAAGCGATGCAGAAGTCGTCGCGATCTTGAAACAAAGTGGCGGGAGAGTCTCAGCTGTGGGACAAGCGGTGTTCCAGGGGTGAGTCAGCGGTTCAGCTCTTTTTCGCGGCTTTAATATCGAAAAGGGAAATGCGCCGAACCACCCGGCTGCTGTTGCAGTTGGGACAGCGGATCGGTTTGGTTTTCCGCTGATATTTCCCGAAGGAAAACATCAGTTCGAAGTTGAGGTCGCACTTTTGCCCGCCGATCTCTCGATTACATCTGCCGCAAGCTGCGTCTGCGGCCCGGTATGCGCTTGCTCGATATGGGTTGCGGGTGGGGCGCGTTGATCGTTCATGCGGCGAGCCGCTACGGCGTCGAAGCGGTGGGATTGACGGTGAGCCCGGAACAAGCCCAAGTTGCGCGCCAACGGATTTGCCAGTTGGGGTTGGAGCAACGCTGCCGCGTCGAGGTCGAAAACTTGTTCGCCTGGCGTGAACCGGAGGGGTTCGATCGCGTCACCAGCATTGGCGCCGCCGAACATGTGCCGGAAAGCCGGTTCGAAGAATATTTCCGCTTAGCCTTCGACTCGCTGTGTCCAGGCGGCCAATTTCTCCACCATGCAATCAGCCATACGCCGAGCATGCCAGCGCGGACTGGCCGTTCGTTTAACCATCGCTATGTTTTTCCCGATCTTTTTTTAGCCAGCATCGGCCAGACCCTGAGCGCGGCGGAAACGTCTGGTTTTGAAATCCGCGATGTTGAGAGTTTGCGCGAACATTATGCACTGACTCCAAGGCATTGGCTGCAACGTTTCGAAGCCGCGGAGAGGCAACTAAAACGGCTGACCGACGAGGTGAGTTGCCGCGTGTTTCGGCTCTATCTCGCGGGAACGGCATACGAATTTCAATGCGGACGGGTAAATCTCCATCAATCGTTACTGGTTAAACCTAAGGGTGGACAGAGCGGCGTACCTCTGACAAGGCAGGATTGGTATCGGTCCGATCAGCCGCGGGCAGGGGTGCTTGCTCATTCTCATTACGGCAAGGATGCGGTTAACGGCGCCCCAATTGGTCGACTGACGGACCGATGAGCCGCGAACAAGGATCGGACCCGGATCAGGCGCCCAGCGTACTTGGCCTGCAGGCGGTACAGGTACTCTGTCAGCGTAAGGATGCGGCTGCGTTCGAGACCCCAAATCGGCATTTCACGTGGCCGTGAGCTCTATGGTTTGCTTGAATGTAACAGCGAATTTTTACTCCGTCGAAGGCTTCGATCGAAATCGCACAATCGATCACTTTCTCGTCGTCGATGGCGCTAAACCAGACGACGTTGCGGCGGTGTGCTCGTAGGATTGGTCCGGGGTAGTTTCAATGTCCATTTTGTCATCCTGCCGCAGGGTTGCTCACTCCTTCATCAGGCTGGCTCCCTTGGCGAACATTTGGGTGACGATATCGACGGGCAGGGGCAAGACGACCGTATGGTTATTCTCCGCCGACACCTGGACTAAGCTCTGCAAAAAGCGCAGGTGGATTGCGCTGGGTTGTTTGGCGATGACTTCTGCGGCGTCAGCGAGCTTTTGCGCTGCCTGGAATTCGCCCTCTGCATGAATGATTTTTGCGCGCCGTTCGCGCTCGGCTTCCGCTTGCTTAGCCATGGCGCGCTGCATTTCCTGCGGTAGATCGATATGCTTGAGCTCGACCAGGACGACTTTTACGCCCCAGGGCTCGGTTTGGGCATCGAGGATAGTTTGTATTCGGGCATTGATCTTTTCTCTTTCGGCGAGCAGCTCATCGAGTTCGCCCTGGCCGCAGATGCTGCGCAAAGTAACCTGGGCGAGTTGAGACGTGGCAAATAGATAGTTTTCAACCTCCCGAATCGCGCGCACCGGGTCCAGGACGCGGAAATAGAGCACCGCGCTCACTTTGACCGAGACATTATCCCGAGTGATGACATCCTGGGGCGGCACGTCCATGGTGACGGTGCGCAGATCGACGCGCACCATCTTTTCGATCATGGGAATGACGTAAGTGATCCCTGGGCCGCGCGGCCGGACCATCCGTCCCAAGCGAAAGACGACGGCGCGCTGGTATTCCTTGAGGATCTTAATGCCACTGATAAGCACGACCGTGGCGATGACGAGCACAACCCCGGCCGGTCCGAGAACTTGTTGAATGATCTCCAGCATGATTTCACCTTCTATCGTGGTTCAAATCGTTCCAACGTTGTCATCGTATCTGCAACGATGGGCATGCGCCATCCTCAAGGGTGCAAATTATCGGTTCGAACCGCACTATTCTTGTATATGCTGCAGGTAAAAAACCAAGCTGAGTATTCGTCCGGCAGCCTGAGCCTGGGCGCTTTTCCCGTCACCGCCCGCCTGAGCACGAAAACGGTCGCCCCAGATCGGCATGGCCCGCGTGCCATGGCCGCGGATTTCCGATTGTCCATCGATCTTTCGGTAGACTTCCCAGAAAGG
Organism: Thermodesulfobacteriota bacterium; assembly: GCA_041749055.1. Classification (GTDB taxonomy): domain Bacteria; phylum Desulfobacterota; class Binatia; order UBA9968; family UBA9968; genus DP-20. The sequence goes on from JBGTCC010000062.1 coordinate 2,543, forward strand.
GAAATTGCCACCGGAGGTCATGGTGAGCCGGCGCAGGTTGGCGGGTTTCACGGTCAAGTGCTTGCCCATGATGCCTTGTCCCCTGGCGTCGGCGCCATGGCAGATCGCGCAAGCGTTTTGATACTCAAGCTCACCGCCGGCAATCACTTCCATGTCTTGTGCTGTTGCCAACGGCGACGGCAGCGACACCAAGAAAATCAACCCGAGAATAAATTCCGCCGCTTTGCGCGCGATCGATGCCATATCGTAAAAATCTCCTTGATTTCGAATGGAACAAGCAGCAATCGACATACCAGAGAATCTAACGGGCAGAAGCTGTCGCGCTTTTTCAAAACTGACAGAAGCACGCTTAATAATTCGCAAGAATGAAAGTATCGACAAGCGCTATGGCGCATGGCAACAGTCGAAAACCCTCAATTGGCTGGTTTTTTTATCGCCGACGTTAAGTCGTGCGTGGGATTTAAGAGCAGCTTGCTGTCGGCACGGTTATCGCTCTAGATTTCCGTGGATGCAGTGACTTGGGGGTGCCCGGTTTTTGTCTGAACCCAGCTTCAACGTTTAGACGATGAGGGGCTATGTATAGCAAAATCTTGATACCGCTCGATGGCTCGAAATTCGCCGAAGCCGTTTTGCCGTATGCGCGCATGTTGGCACAGAAGATCAGAATCCCGGTCGACTTATTATACGTGAACGATCCGCAGGAGCCGCCCGCATTCGCGCCCCGGATGGACAATGAGTATTTGACACGGATTGGCGAATCCTTCGGCACCGGGGTTTGCTCGATTGTCGAAACCGGCCACATAGCGGCGAAGATTGGCGCGGTGGCGGCGGCGCAGCCAAACACACTGATCGCCATGGCGACCCATGGTTACTCTGGTGCCAAGCGTTGGCTTTTGGGTAGCGTCGCCGAGAAAGTGCTGCACGCCGCGTCGAATCACGTTCTGCTTGTGCGCCCGGCCAATGGCGCGCCGCGCGCCGAGCCGAAGTTGACGACCGTTTTCGTCCCGCTCGACGGTTCCAAGCTCGCCGAAACGGTTTTACCGACGGTTAGCGAATTGGCGTTGCGCTTATCTCTCCAAGTCGAATTGGTGCGCGTCACCAGGCGTATCTACAGCGCGCCACCGGAAGCATTTCTGCCGGTGTTTGGCGCCAGTGCGCCCAATCTCAAACAACTCTGGGACGAGGCGCACGCCGAAGCGAATGGATACTTGCTCGATAAAGCAGGACAATTACGTCGGCAGGGGCTAACCCAGGTCGAGTCGGTGGTGCTTGAAAGCGGCGCCGACGGCGCCGCGGCGGCGATCGTCGATCTGATCAATAAGACTGCCGATAGTTGGGTCGCCATGTGTACGCTTGGCCAATCTGGAATCGGCAACTGGCCGCTAGGTAGCGTGACCGAACGGGTCGTGCGTTACACCACCGCACCGGTGCTGGTGATCCGGCCGCGCTGACATGGACGATGGCAAGCTGAATGGGCTGTCGCACCGCCGAACAAGAATATCAGCGGGTCGTCAATGGCTGGGCGATGTACGACTGGGCGAACTCCGGCTTCGCCGTCGTGATCCTCACGGCGATTTTTCCCGTCTACTATCGGGCGCTGGCGATGGACGCCGGCGCGGCGCCAGAAACCGCGACGGCGTACTGGGCCTACACGACATCACTGTCGCTGCTTTTGGTCGCTGCGATCGGTCCGGTGGCAGGCGCGGCGGCGGACCTTCTCGGCGCCAAGAAGCGCTTCCTAGCGGTGGCCTTATGGCTCGGTGTTCTCGGCACGGTGAGCCTGGCGTTTCTGGGCACTGGGGAATATCTCCTCGCTTCACTCTTGTTCGCGCTCGCCAACCTCGGCTTTGCCGGCGGCAATATATTCTACGAGTCGCTGTTGCCCCAAGTGGCGCGGTCGGAGGATTTGGATCGGGTTTCGGTGCGCGGCTATGCCCTCGGTTATCTCGGCGGCGGACTGCTGCTCGTCGTCAATGCACTGTGGCTCTATCAGCCCGAATGGTTCTGGATGGCGGATCGAAGTGTCGCCCTGCGCGCCTGCTTTATCAGCGTGGCCTTTTGGTGGCTGATTTTCGCCGCGCCGTTATTTCGCACTGTGACGGAACCCGGGGTTCGGCAAAGACCGCGCGCGTCCCCTGCACTTACCGATAGCGTCGCGCGTTTGCGGCAAACCTTCAGACAGATTCGCCGCTACCGCGAGCTGACGCTATTTCTCGGGTCATTTTGGCTTTACAACGACGGCATCGGCACGATCATCAAACTTGCGGCCGCTTATGGCGACGAAATTGGTATCGATCACAACGACATGCTTGGCGCGCTTATGCTGACACAATTTATCGGTTTCCCATGTTCCATTGGCTTTGGCGCACTGGCGCGGCATTGGGGATCGAAGCGGACGATTCTTTCCGGGCTGGTCGTCTACGCGGCGATTGCCGTCGCCGGGTTTTTTGTTCGCAGCACCTGGGAGTTTTACGCGTTGGCGCTCATGGTCGGCGTGGTCCAGGGCGGCACCCAGGCGCTCAGTCGCTCGCTGTTTGCCGCGATGGTGCCACGAACCCATAGCGCCGAGTTTTTCGGCTTTTTCAGCACCGGGGAGAAAGTCGCGGGCATTATTGGCCCGGCACTATTTGGTTTGGTCGGCCAGCTCACCGGCAGCAGCCGCTGGGGCATCGTCTCGATCACCCTGCTGTTTGCTGCGGGGGCGCTGTTGTTACGGCGTGTCGATGTCGCCGAAGGCCGCCGCGTCGCGGCGCTGGTGGATGCTTCAGCCTAGCCGGGATTTCGCCGACATGTTCAGGGTGAGCGTTTATTTCACCACGAGGATCCTGGCGTGGCGCAGCCGCAACCAAAGAAGAAGTAGCGGTTTCACCGCAGAGGCACGGGACGTGACGAGATCGAGAGCGCGATCAATGATCTGAAACAAGCGACTTGGTATCAAAGTCTTCTTCGTTATCTCAGAGAACGCAGTCAAGACTTAATCTGGATCGCCGTCTCGGTTTACGCGCTCGTTGCCTTCGACAAAAAGCGGCTCAACCTCTCGGCAACCCTCTATGAAATGCTATAGATCTCGAGTCTGACCATCTTCGAGAGCATCCCATTGAATCAACGACTTGACAAAATCACCCCCGATGACATGCAGCCACTTGGGGCTAATCAACTGAATTTATTCGAATAACATTGGGACACCGGTGACTTTCTACTTTTATTGTCGGTTTAGGGTTAGTTGCGGCTCCATGCACATCCGGCCTTGTGCCCAGGAGTACTCACCATGTTGGCAGTGATGGGATTTAATGCTATGGGAGAATGCAATTCACGATAATTTGGACCCGCGCATGTTGAATCAGGTGCGCGGAGGCCGTACAACGTGGGTTACTCTAAACTAGAATCTGTCCACATGGCTGACCTACTGCAGGTTAAAAACCTCCAGACCTCTTTTTTCACACCGGAAGGCGAAGTACGCGCCATTGACGGCATTAGCTTCGAGATCGACGAGGGCAAGACACTTGGGCTGGTCGGCGAGTCCGGCTGCGGCAAGAGCGTCACTTCGTTGTCGATCATGCGGCTGATCCCGTCGCCCCCAGGGAAAATTGTCGGCGGCGAGATGGTTTACCGCGGCAAGGATCTGCTCAAGCTCGGTAACGAGGAGATGCGCAAGATCCGCGGCAACGAGATCTCGATGATCTTCCAGGAGCCGATGACCTCGCTCAATCCGGTTTTTACCGTCGGCAATCAGATCGGCGAAGCGATCAAGCTGCACCAAGGGCTGAACAATCAGGCGACTCGAGCAAAAACCATCGAAATGCTCCGGCTGGTGAAGATAGCCGATCCTGAATCCCGCGTCGATTCCTATCCACATCAGTTGAGCGGCGGCATGCGCCAACGGGTGATGATCGCCATGGCGCTGTCGTGCAATCCAGCGCTGTTGATCGCCGACGAACCGACCACCGCGCTCGATGTGACGATTCAAGCGCAGATCCTCGATCTGATGAAAGAGCTGCAGCAGAAGATCGGCATGGCTTTGCTATTGATCACTCACGATCTCGGCGTGGTCGCCGAGCAAGCCGACGACGTGGCGATCATGTACGCCGGCAAGATAGTCGAGCGCTCGAACACGCGGGAGATTTTCACCAAGCCGTTTCATCCTTACACGGTGGGTCTGCTCAACTCCTTGCCGCGCACCGGCGGCGCGAAAAGGCATCGCTTGGATGCGATCCCCGGTGTGGTGCCCAACCCGCTCCATTTGCCGAGCGGTTGCCGCTTCCGCGATCGCTGCCCCAAGGCCGCCGATCTCTGCGCCCAGACCGAACCCGAGTTGGTGGAGAGAGCGCCGGGGCATACGGTGGCTTGTCATTTTCCGCATTCCGAGACGAGGTCGGGGGTTAATGCGGAAGTTTAATCGAAGATGGAAGATGGAGGATGGAAGATCGCCGTCCTCGATCCTCGATCCGCTATCCTCGACATGGGATTTTTGCCGATGAGCTTGCTAGAAATCCGCAACTTAAAAAAACACTTCCCGGTCGGCGAGGGACTGTTCTCGCGCGGCAAGGGCGCCGTCAAGGCGGTCGACGGCGTCAATTTGTCGATCGAAGAGGGCGAGACGCTCGGTTTGGTCGGCGAGTCGGGTTGCGGCAAGTCGACCCTTGGGCGGACGATCCTGCGCTTGATCGAGCCGACCAGCGGCGAGATTAATTTTCTCGGCAAAAATCTGCTGTCCATGTCGCAACGCGAGCTGCGCGACACCCGGCGCGAGATGCAGATTATCTTTCAAGATCCCTACGCCTCGCTCAACCCGCGCATGCGCGTCGGCGACATTGTCGGCGAGGGGTTGGAGATTCATAAACTCGCCAAGGGCAAAGCCAAGCGCGAGCGGGTGATGGAATTGCTCCATCAGGTCGGTCTGCGCGAGGATCACTTCGACCGCTATCCCCATGAGTTCAGCGGTGGCCAGCGCCAGCGCATCGGCATCGCCCGCGCCTTGGCGGTCAGGCCAAAATTTATCGTCTGCGACGAGCCGGTGTCGTCTCTCGACGTGTCGATCCAGGCGCAGATCATCAATCTGTTGCAGGAATTGCAAGAGAAGATGCATTTGACCTATCTGTTCATCTCCCACGATTTACGCGTCGTCGAACATATCAGCCACCGGGTCGCGATCATGTATCTCGGCAAAGTCGTCGAGATCGCCAAGAGCGACACGATTTATCGCGACGCCAAGCATCCTTATACCCGTGCGCTGCTTTCCGCCGTGCCGATCCCCGATATGAATAAGAAAAAAGAGCGCGTGGTGCTTGAAGGCGATGTGCCGAGTCCGGTCAATCCACCGCCCGGCTGCACCTTCCATCCGCGCTGCGCCTACCGTGAAGCCGTGTGCAGCGAGACCGAGCCGCCGCTGGAGTTTAGCGCCGACGGCCATGGCGTATCCTGCCATGTGTTTGGGCCGGGCGCGCGGCGCTGAGTCATTTGACCGTGACGTTTGTAACCGCAACTCCCAGCGGTGGAAGCTGTAATGGGACGCTCGCAGCCATGCGCTTATTGTGAAATAGCGGGTGGCTGTGGACGGACCATTCGACCGGTTGATTTAGCCGTCGTCGATGGTAAAATATCTTCCAGATTTAGCAGCTGGGAAAATCTAAGATTTTATTCAAGGCCTCTCGGGAGAGATTCCGAGGGGTTTTTATTTTGTCTAGGAGTTGACGGTATGGCAGATGCAAGCGTCCCGATGACCAGCCAGGGGTTTCAGTTTTTGACGGAGGAGCTCAAGCGCTTGAAGAGCGTCGAGCGTCCGAAGAACATCCGTGACATCGAAGAGGCGCGCGACCACGGCGATCTCTCGGAAAACGCCGAGTTTCATGCCGCCAAGGAGCGCCAGTCCTTGCTCGATTTCCAGATCCGCGAGATCGAAGACAAGATCGCCCGCGCTCAGGTCATCGATGTTTCCAAACTGTCCGGCGACAAAGTTCTTTTCGGTGCGACGGTCAGTTTGTCGGATGGTGCTACCGGGGACAAGGTGGTATATAAAATCGTCGGCGATCATGAGGCGGAGCCGAAGAACGGTAAAATCTCGGTCAGCTCTCCCATCGCGCGGGCGTTGATTGGCAGAAGCGAGGGGGACGAAGTTCAGGTCCGCACTCCCACGGGCGTTCGCACGTTCGATGTTCTCGGCGTGGAGTTTATCGACTAGATAGCTAGCGCCGGTGGGGTGGGCCTGTCTGGAAGGGAAACATGTCCTTTTCAGCCGCACAGGCTGCTCCGAATAGAATCTCACCGCGGTGTTCCACCGCATGGCTTTTTCTCTGGGTTTTTTTCCAAGAGCGGATTCGTCGCGGCGTATGGTCTAGTGCGGCGCCGGCGATTTTCGTCTTGCTGTTTTCAGCGCTAATGGCGGTTTCGGCCGGTGCGGAAATTGCCATTGACGCGCGGGTCGGTTTCCACGGCGTGTTTCAACTGGGACGGCCCTTTCCTTTGGCGGTAGAGCTCACCAACTCGGGCCGGCCGGCCGAAGGCACCCTCGACGTGCAGGTCTGGAAGGGCGGTCCGACCAAGGGCGGCGCGCCTTATCCGGTCAAGTACCGGCGCGAAGTGTTTCTCGCCGCGCAATCGCGCAAGATAATCCAATTTACCGTCGATCCGGATTACATCAGCCGGCCGCTGGCGATTTCATATTCCAGTGCCAGCGGTAACGTGGCCCGGGAGGTCGATCTGCGGCGCAATTTTTCGCCGGCGCCGGTGCTGTTGTTGGTCAACGATAGCGGCTCGCTGCCGCCCATCGCTCTGGGGCCGACGGCGCACAGCCGGCTCGTTGCACTTTCCCTAAGCGAACTCGCCGCCGATGCGCGGGCGCTGCTCGGCGTCTCCCATGTGATTCTCTACGATCAATCATTGCGCGATCTGTCGCGGCCGCAGTTGCTCGCCCTCGATACCTGGCTCAGCGCCGGCGGCACGATGGTCATCATCGGCAGTCTCAACTATGCGCTCTACCAGGAGCCGGTGATCGGCCGCTTCCTGCCGGTGCGGGTCAGCGGCACCCGGCGCATCGCTTTCACACCCGCCCATGGCAAAGACGAGAAAGTCGTGACCATCGCCGACGTTTGGGCGCAGGTGTCGGCGCCACTCAACGGCCAAGTACTGGCGCAGTCTCAGGGGGTGCCGGTGCTGGTCGAAGCGGCACGCGGCCGCGGTAAGATTATCTATCTCTCACTCGATATCGGCCGGCCGCCATTGTCGCAGTGGCCGGGCTTGGCGAAATATTTGCAAACTTTACTGGCTGCGGGCGCTGTCGATGAACCGGTGGCGCGGGCGGAGTGGAATGACACGATCTTTACGCAGCTGATCACCAGCCCAACGTTCATTGCGACCTATGTGCCCTCTGGTTCGCTGTTTCTCGTCATCGTGTTTTATCTCCTGGCGATCGGATCGCTCAGCTGGGTATGGCAGCGCGGCCGGCTGGCGACGCTGCAGACAGTAATTCTCCTGCTCTTGTTGGTGACGGCGGGAAGCGCCGGGGGCTATGTTTATTTTAGCCGCGGCGGCCATATCCCCGATGGCGTCTTGTTGTCGTCGACGGTGTTGGAGGGTGGCGCCGACGGCTTTGTCGATGCGCAGGCCAATCTAGCGTTGTTTTCCACCCAGCCGCGCCAGTATAACCTGAAAATGGAGCGCGGTTGGATGGAGTTCACCCCGCTGTCGATTCGGCCGCGCGGGCTGCCGGAAACGCCGATGATTAGCCGAGAGGGCGGCGGCGTGAGCCATTTCCAAATACCGTTGCGCGAGTGGGACTACCGCTTGTTTCGATTACGCTTCGTCGAGCGCTTCCCGTTGCGCGCGGAGTTCAATGTTCAAGGCGACAAGCTGACCATGAAGATCGATAACCAGAGCGGCAAGGATTTGCTCGACTGCGCGCTGCTCTTGCCGGGGCAGCGCCACCTGCTCGGCGAGATCCGGCGCGGCGCGCGGCTGGAAAAGGAGTTCTCGCTGGCGCCGCCGGCCGGCACTAACGGCGCGACTGGGCGCACGGAAACTGTCAATTTTCGCGAAGTCAGCTTCGCCAACAAGACTCGCGACATCTTGTTTCATTCGTCGTTTTTTGCCCGCGACGGCGAT
>JBGTCC010000063.1:0-5655 GCA_041749055.1 Thermodesulfobacteriota bacterium
ATAAACGGCCGGTTTCTTAAGCTTTGCTGGGACTCGAGTGCTCCGTATCCGGCCAATAGTTGAGGGTGTGCAGAGCGTCGCGAATCGGCTGGAGCAGTTTGGGTTGCGGCCCGGGCATGCCTTCTTCCTCCGCCACTTCCATCGCCGTCGCCTCCTGTTCCCAGCGCTGAAGGATTTCAATTTTTTGTGCGCGCGACAACTCTTGGCTTGATGCGACTTCTTGAGGGCTCTTGAATCCGGCTGCGGGATTGAACTTGGCTTTTTCGATATCCATATTTACTTCCTCTGTTTTTCTATTCCGTGATAGCGCCGGAAATAGCCGGTAACGCGTCCTTGAGGTTTGACATCTTCGATGATCCATCGCGACATTTTCCTGCCTATGCATTATAGGCTAAATCCGAAGCGGACTTCTGTTCAATAGGAGACAAAAGTGCCGGGGCCTGGCTGCCACCGACAATGTGACGCGCGTTCCAAGCGTTCCAAACACATTCAAAACATTGTAGATCGACTCTGAATCGTGACGGCTGAAATCGCTTGACGGCGGGCCTGAGGAAAGGCGCGGCGGTGAAATAAATTCCACTGGAGCGTTTTCGTGACCTCACGGGGCGGCTTAGCGGACCTACCGACGCATTCCATACTAAAAAAAGAGGGAGGCACCCCGACCAGATGCCTCCCCTTTGTCAATTACTTATGTAACGAGAAAACTACCAGCGGCTGCGTCCGCCGCCACGGCCTCCGCAGCAGCCGCCACCGAAGTTATCGCGCTTGGCATCGGTTTAGCTTCGTTAACCGTTAGGCTGCGTCCTTCGAATTACATGCCGTTGAGCCCCTGAATGGCGGCTTGCGTCGCGGCTGCGCCATGATCGTCAACCCCGAAGAATTTCCGTCAGCGATCTCACGTTATCGACTTTTTCCAAGCCCTCGATCAATTCCAGCGCGCGTTCGGCGGCTTGGGCGCTCAATGCTTGGAGCGCGCACTCGGTAAATTTGCCTTTCAGCTCCTCTTCGGTCATCGGAAACTCCGGGCTACCTTTAGAATACTCCGCTTCACGCGACAGCACTTGAGCGTTTTTCAATTGCACCGTCACCCGGCAAGGGCGGTCGCTGGGATTGGTCTTTTTTAGGTTATTATCGAGATGCATCTGCACTCTTTCGGCCAACTTCAAAACATTCTGGTCGCGCACAGCGGCGTCGGTAAAGGCTTGCAACGACACTTTGCCGTCGATCAGCGCCCGCGCGACCAGGTAAGGCATGCAGAATTTCCCCTGGATGCTGGTTTTCGGCACTTTGAAGATAATCCTCTCGAAGGTGTGTTTGACCACGTCGACATCGATTTTTTCGACCATATCCGGGGTTAAGCCGTGTTTAGCTCTGAATTCCAACATGGAATCGATGGCCAGATGGGTCAGACCGCCGCAGGGATAAGGCTTGATACGAATACCGTCGCTCAGCAGGGCGTAGGACTGGCCCAATTCTTCTATCGGCGTCTCATCGATCGGCGCGCCTCGATGGAGCACTTGGTAAAAGCCAAACCCGGATTCGATCGCTTTGCCGTTTGCCGTGAAACCGGATTGCGCCAGCTTGGCCGCGAGAACGCCATTCCTCGCTCCAAGGCCGACATGCAAGGGCTTGGTCATGGTGCCGTAATTGGCCACCACGCCGCCGGCCATCGATGCCGACAGGCCTAGCGCCATTTCAACTTGGCCGGGGTCAAGCCCGAGCAACTTGCTGCATGCAGCCACCGCGCCGAACAATCCTACCGTGCTGGGCGCGTGCCAACCGTCGTGGGCGCTGTCGCGCAGCGAATGAACTAGCTTCGCCGTCACTTCGTAACCGGCAGCATAAGCTTCGATGATTTGCCGGCCGCTGGCGCCGAGCGCTTCTCCAAGAGCGAAAGTTGCCGGAATAATCGCCGCAGTCGGTTGCCCCATCAACGTGAAACTGTGATCGAAATCCATCGCGTGCGCCGCGGTGCCGTTGGCAAGCGCCGCATTGAGCGCGGAGGTTTTGAATCCTTGGCCGATGACGCTGCTTTCTTCCTTGGCCTCTTCCTGACGCGCAACCCCGGCGCAAATTTTCGCAGCCTCTTCCTTGCTGCCGGCCAACGACACGCCGAGGCAATCGCGCAGCGCCATCTTGGCCATTGCAATCGCCTCAGGCGGCAGCCTCTCGTACTTCGCGTTGGCGACGAACTGAGCGATTTTTGCGGTTACGTTCATAAATTTCCCCTCGCTTTGCTCGGACCCTTAGTCCCTCAGATTGCATGCGATATCGAGCGCGAGCCTAGTCGATGCGCCAACGATCTGTCAACTCGCATTGGCGCTATGTGTCAAGCCGGGAACGGTGTCTCCTCGATCGCTTCGATGTCGTTGAGAAACATCTAAATGGCCCTAGCCGATACCCCAATCGCACAAAAAAAAGGGAGGCATCCCGACCAGATGCCTCCCCTTTCTCAATTACTTATGTAACGAGAAAACTACCAGCGGTTGCGTCCGCCGTCGCGATCGCCGCCACGGCCTCCGCCGCCACCACCGCCACCGAAGTTATCGCGCTTGGCCATCGGCTTGGCCTCGTTAACCGTTAGGCTGCGTCCTTCGAATTGCGTGCCGTTGAGCGACTGAATGGCGGCTTGCGCCTCGCTGCTCGACGACATTTCGACAAAGCCGAAGCCGCGCGATTGACCGGTAAACTTATCCGAGATCACATTGGCGGAATCCACCGTGCCATGTGGCGCGAAAAGTTCCGATAAACGCCCTTCAGTAACTGAATAAGGCAAACCACCGACATATAATTTACTACCCATGTTGTCCTCCTATGAGACAGAGTTGAAGTCTTTAATCCTGAGAATCTAACTGCTAAAGGGGCAGAACACGGGCTCGTAAAAAACTAAAACCCCGCTCTGGTCGGATTGTCATTTAGAAATTGCTATCAGAGGATAGAGACGGAAAGAGGCCTTCATATTTCGCTTTCCTCTCAGAAGGCCATTGACTGAAGAAGATGAGTCAAGGTACGGGTAACGCCGGGTGAAGTCAACCGCGCATCAGGAAATTAAAATAATAAAAAATCTGGCGATATTGCAGTTAAAGAAGCCGACGGCGCCAGTTTACGTCCGCAGCGCAGCTAAACGCGCCTTGACTCCCTCCCTCACCTATTAGAGAATCCGGGAAAATCCACTCGAGGAGATTTGCATGATTACTTCCAAGGATCTCAAGGGCATCATGACCATGATGCCGGCGTTTACCACGAAGGACGGCGATCGGATTGACGCGACGGATACGGTCGATACCGACGAACTGACGCGCACCGTCGATAAAATTATTAGCGACGGCGGTTGCGACGTGTTGACGACGACCGGGAGCTTCGGCGAGTTTCATACGCTGCTGTGGGACGAGCATAAGAGGCTGATCGAGGCCACCGTAGCGGCAAACAGGAAACGCGTGCCGTTGTTTGTCGGTTGTACTGACTTGAATCCGCGCGAGACGATCCGCCAGGCGAAATTCGCTCAAGACGCCGGCGCCGACGGCGTGCTGCTCGGCGTGCCCTTTTATTATCAAGCGAGCGTCGATAACGCGGTGCAGTTTTACCACGACGTCGCCGATGCGCTGCCGAAGATGGCCGTGATGATTTACCACAACCCGACCCATCATCGCGTGACGATTCCAGTGAGCGCGTTTAAAAAGCTCACCGAGAAGCCCAACATCGTCGCGATGAAGGACAGCCACCGCACGCCGCTGCAATTCGTCGAGCTGACCGACATCACCAAGGGCAAGATGAGCCTCTTCGTCAACCAGACGCAGATGTATCCGTATTATCAAATGGGCGCGGCGGGCTGCTGGTCGTTCAATGTCTGGATGGGACCGTCACCGGTGATGACCCTGCGCGATGCTTGCGTGGCGCAGAACTGGGAGCTCGCCAAGCAGATTTGTCTCGATCTCGAAGGCGTCAACCGCGTCGGCCCCAACATCGGCAACCTCGTCTGGCGCGAGAACGTCTTCAAACTCGCCGTCAACGAAGCCGACTACTGCACGGCCGGCCCGCTGCGCGCGCCCTGGAGAATAGTCCCCGACGAAGTCAAAGACAACAGCAAGAAGATCGCCGCGTACTGGAAAACGCTCTGTGCGAAATACCCGCTGGTCAAAGAGCCTGCGCGCAAGAGCGCGTAGGCTCGCTTGTTCAAGGTTCAAGGTTTCAAAAGTTCAAGGGTCGAACTCGAAGCCCCTCGGTTAACACTGCGGGGCTTCTTTTTTTCAACCAATAATCAAGCTAGATCTCCGAGTCCGAGGGCGCAGTATCCAGCGCCCCTTCGAGTATTTTGCGTTTTTTGCGGCCAATGTCCTAATCCCAATCCCATCTGGACCTAAGCCCCCGTTTCGTTATAAAAGTAGGACATCGCAAGAAACCCAATCCAAGGGAGGAATCATGAGCACCCAACAGAAAATCATCGACGGCGACGGCCATGTGGTCGAGGATATCGCGTCGATCGTCAAGTACATGCCGCCGGAGTATGTCGCCCGGAGCTTTTCCGAAGCCCGCGGCAAGAACCCGTTTCCGCCCATTGACCATCTCCATTCGGCGAACCGCCACATCACGCCGCCGGGCGCCTTCGCCAACGTCGGCCGCGAGGGCTGGGAACTGTTTCTCGAAGACGTCGGCATCGGTACCACGGTGCTCTACACCAGCGCCGGGCTCGCCTTCGGCAAGATCGTCAGCCGCGACTGGGCCATCGAGCTGGCGCGCGCCTATAACAACTGGCTGCACGACACCTATCTCTCCAAGAGCCCGCGTTTTAAAGCAATGGGCTTGATCCCGCTGCAAGATCCGGCGGAGGCGGTGATCGAGTTGCGCCGGATTGTCCGTGATCTCGGCTTTTCCGGCGCTATGCTGCCGTCCATGGGCGTCAATATGCCGCACCTGGGATCGCAGAAATATTGGCCGATTTATGGCGAGGCGGAAAGACTCGGCTGCGCCATCGCCATCCACGGCGGCGCCCATGAAAATCTCCTGATGGACGACATGAGCCCCTACGCGGTACCCAACGCGCTCGGCCATCCGATGAGCCAGATGATCGCTTTCGCCGGTATCATCTTCAACGGCATCTTCGACAAGTTCCCCGGCCTGCGCATCGGTTTCATGGAAGCCGGCTGCGCCTGGCTGCTCACCTGCATGGAGCGCTTCAACGGCTCCTGGGCGAGCCATGTGCAGCATGATCCGCGCGGCCGCTTCTTGCAGTTGAAGAAAGACGAGAAGATCATCGATTATATCATCCGTCACATCGACGAAGGGCGCATCTTCGTCGGCTGCGAAGGCGAAGAGCTGAGCATCAGCGAGGCCGTGCGCATCACCGGCAACAAGCCCTATCTTTTCTCCACCGACTATCCACATGAAGTCGATGCCGCGACCTGCAAGCATGAGCTTGAAGAGCTGCGCGAGAACCCAAATCTTAAACCGGCCGACAAGGACGCAATCCTGTTCGGCAACTCGAAGAGGTTTTATCAACTGGCGAATTGAGTGCCGCACCGGGGATAAGAATGCTTCGACAAGCTCAGCATGAACGGAAACGCCTCAACTGCTTCAGACAATCTCCGTTCGTCCTGAGCCTGTCGAAGGACTCCGAATGGAAGACCGAAAATTAAGTTGATACCCAAACCTTCAGAA
>JBGTCC010000064.1:0-3794 GCA_041749055.1 Thermodesulfobacteriota bacterium
GACGAAATTCTCCACGATGTTTGCTTGCAGAATCTTCACGTGGTGCTGGCGCTTGACCGCGGCGGCTTGGTCGGCGCCGACGGTCCAACGCCTCACGGTGTCTTCGAGTTTGCTTATCTGCGTTCGATCCCCAACATGGTCATCATGGCGCCCAAGGACGAAAACGAGTTGCAGCATATGCTCAAGACCGCCATCGAGCATTCTGGGCCGATTGCATTGCGTTATCCGCGCGGTGAGGGTTGGAATGTAGCGCTCGACGATCGGCTGCACAGTTTGAGGATCGGCACCGCGGAACTGCTGCGCGACGGCACCGATCTGGTCATCGCTGCCATCGGCAACACGGCGATTCCCGCGCTTAGAGCCGCGCAAGATTTGGCCCCCCTGGGCATCAACGCGGCGGTGGTCAACGCACGCTTCGTCAAACCGCTGGATGAAAACCTGTTTCGCGATCTACTGAACAAAGTGCCGCGGCTCATTACCGTCGAAGATCATGTGATCAGCGGCGGTTTTGGCAGCGCGCTGGTGGAATTTCTCGCGGACGACGGCATTACCGGTGTGGAAATCAAGCGCCTTGGCGTGCCGGATCGATTCATTCCCCATGGCACCCAGGAGGAGCTCAAGAAAATCTGCGGCTTCGACAAAGATGCCATAGCTCAGGCGGCCTTGCAGATGATGCGCCGTGGCAAGAAGAAAATTAGAGAGGGATGGGAAAGAGGCAGCGCTTAGACTTGCTGTTGGTCGAGCGCCAGCTGGTGGCGAGCCGGGAAGAAGGGCGGCGGCGCATTCTCGCCGGCGAGGTTCTCGTCAATCGGCAACCGGTCACCAAAGCGGGCAACTTGATCGACCTTGCGGCGCCGATCACGGTTAAAGCCGCGCCTCCCTATGTCAGCCGAGGCGGCGTCAAACTGGAGAAGGCGCTGCGCGAATTTGCCATCGAGGTTGCCGGCAAAAGCGCCATCGACATCGGTGCTTCCACCGGCGGCTTCACCGATTGTCTACTCGTCCATGGCGCCGCCAAGGTCATCGCGGTGGATGTCGGTTATGGCCAACTCGATTGGAAACTGCGCAACGACCCGCGCGTCGTGGTTCTCGAAAAAACCAACATTCGGTATCTGGAGCCGGCCCGTCTGCCGTTCATCCCTGCACTCGCGACCATCGATGCCTCGTTTATTTCCCTAAAATTGATCCTGCCGAAAGTACATTCGCTAATTACATCAGAAGGGACTGTCGTGGCGCTGGTCAAGCCGCAGTTCGAAGTGGGCAAGGGCAAAGTCGGCAAAGGCGGCGTGGTGCGCTCGGCGGAAGAGCATGGCCGGGTCATCGATGAAGTATCTCTAGCCGCGGTCGACTGCGGCTATCGGGTCTTGGCCGTCACCGAATCGCCGCTCTTGGGGCCCAAGGGTAACAAAGAATTTTTGCTTCATCTCAAAGCGAATTCGCTCGCTGTGGGCTAAATCTGCGCGCGTCCGGAGCTAGTGCGGGATAGCCGCAGCCGAAAAGAAGATGGGCCGCAAAGAACGCAAAGGGCGCAGAAAAAGAATCGGGACGTAAGGGCGGGTTTGAAACCCGCCCTCTTGGCTTCGTGTTTTCGACACGGCAATCTGGGCTACTGGGGAACATTTTCGCGAGTAGTTAATAAGTCGTCCCTAGCAGTCTAAGACGATCGTCATGCCATCGTTCAAGAAAATTGCCCACCGCGGCGCCTCGGGACATTACCCGGAAAATAGCCGGTTGGCCTTCGAAAATGCGATTGCCGCGGGCGCTGATATGATCGAGCTCGACTGCCAACTGAGCGCCGATGGCCATGTGGTAGTGTTTCACGATGAGCGGCTCGCGCGTACTACTGGCGCCCGTGGGAAAGTCCATGATAAGACGCTGGCGCAACTGCGCGCCCTCGACATCGGCAAGTGGCGCAAGCCGGCCTTTCGCGGCGAGAAAATCTTGACCCTGGAAGAAGCGCTGGAAATTTTTGCCGGTAACGTCGGTGTATGTCTGGAAATCAAAGCCGCCGCCGGTGCGCCGACCGGCATCGAGTTGAAGCTGCTGTTTATCTTGAGCCACTACGATTACTTGGAGCGGACGGTGATTTCATCTTTCGATTACCGCAGCTTGGCCAGAGTACGGGAGTTGGCGCCCGAGGCAGCCCTGGGAGTCATTCACGGAGCCGGCTGCCGGGATGACCCCATCGCCGCCGCCGAGCGGCTCGCCGCCACGTCGATCCACGTGCAAAAGCAGCTGGCGCAGCGTGAATTTTGCCACCGCGCTTGGCAAGCGGGCCTAGATATATACGTCTGGACCGTCAATGATCGGCGTGAGATCGAGATGTTCGTCGATTTGGGCGTACAAGGGATTTTTTCCGATTATCCCGAAAAGCTATCCCTGATTGGCCGCGCTAGTTGATTGGCAACACGTATTCGCTTTCGTCCAGTTGCTAGACTCATCCAAAATCCCTTGTTCCAGCCTCGTTTCGTTCTCTGCCAATTACCGCAAACAGTTAGATTTAAAAGTGTTTTACTTGACTTGAAGGATTTATCAGCTAAAATCAAATCCGGTTTATGTGCGGTCTGCCTGGATCGGGGGTGAGTCATTTCTATGACCGGAGTTCGTGTTCGAGATAACGAGTCGATTGAAAGCGCCATCCGCCGCTTTAAAAAACTATGCGAAAAAGCCGGCATCCTCGCCGAATTGCGTAAACGAGAACATTACGAGAAGCCTAGCGTGAAACGTAAGAAAAAAGCGATTGCCGCGAAAAAACGTGCCCTGCGGCGCGTGCGTCATGCATTTTAAGCGCGACATCGAAAGCCAGGCACAGCGATGGAATTGAAAGCGCAGATTCAACAAGCCGTGATAGCCGCCATGAAAGGCGGCGACACGGTGACGCTTTCAACTCTGCGCTTGTTGTTGGCGGCGCTGCAAAACGAAGAGATCCGCCTGCGCCGGACGCTGATCGCCGATGAGATTCACAAGATTATCGGCACTCTATGCAAGCAACGCGGCGAAGCGATTGAGTTGTACCATAAGGGTGGCCGCCAGGAGCTGGCGGCCAAAGAAGAAGCCGAGCTTGCAATCCTCAAGAGGTTTCTCCCGCAGCAGCTTAGCGACGAAGAGATCAAGTCGGCAATCCGAGCGAGTATCGACGAGGCCGGTGCCAGTGGGCTTGCCGACCTCGGAAAAGTTATGAAGTTAGCGATGCCCAAGGTGGGGGGACGTAGCGACGGCAAGCGGGTGAGCGATCTAGCCAAGGCATTGCTGGGCGGTTAGCGCATGGGGCTTGGGCTCGCTCAGGCCATCGAGTGCTTGAGCGTCCCACCCCATGTGACTGGAGGCCGCCCGGTTTTCCGGAGAAGATATCGACTGTGCGAATATGGCGAGCGGCCGGAGCGATTATCGATCGGTGCCGCCAACGCAGGTGGGTGCCAGCTGGTGAATTGGGTCGATTTGATTCTGCTTGCCGTTCTTGGGATATCTGGCCTACGAGGGTTCTTCAGAGGTTTCTTCCGTGAGATCTTATCACTGGCCGGACTTATCGTTGGTTTCCTGGTTGCCGCGCGCTACGGCGATGTCGCGGCGCAGTACGCCGCGCAGCATTGGAAGTTTGCCCCGATCATGCTCAAGGGCGCGGGGTTTGTCGCGATCTTCTTTGTGATTTATTTCGGCTTTAGCTTAGCGGGTTGGCTGCTGCACCGTTCGGGAAAAATGTTGTTACTGAAAACCGTCAATCGCGCCGGCGGCATCGCCGTCGGTGTCGGTAAGGGCGCGGCTGTGGCGGCGCTGGCGATCTTCTTGTTAATTTC
>JBGTCC010000065.1:0-2476 GCA_041749055.1 Thermodesulfobacteriota bacterium
TACGCTGGCTTACCTACACGGAAAAAGTAAAACCCGGGGTGCATATGCCGGTCTTTGGCATGCTGCCTGAATCCGAGTTGCAGGCATTGGCGGTCTATCTGGATGGACTCGAATGAGATTAAACGCGTTCACATCGTTCAAGCCGTTCAAACGCTGCGCTCCGTTCAAGCCGTTGTCGGAGGTTGCAATAGTTAAACTGTCCCGCCAAATCGTTGTTAGTCTCCTTCGTCCGCGTCTTGAACAGAGCAACGCGGTTGCACGGAGCGTTGGCGACTGAACGGTTTATTAGTCATGAAGAGACCCGATCCTCAACCCTTGGCCGAAGCTCTGCCTGTCGAACAGCGACGGGCGCAAGCCGAGCGACTGATGCGTGCCTGGGAGACCCCCTCCGGTTGGCGCTATTGGTCGTCGGTCAACAATTCGGATGTCGGTCTGTGGTACACCGGGCTGACGTTTATCTTCCTGCTCTTCGGCGGCGGCCTGGCGCTGTTGATGCGTATCCAGCTGGCCATGCCCGATAACGATTTTCTTGCCGCCGAATTTTACAATCAAGCGTTCACGGTGCATGGCTCGGTGATGATGTTCTTGTTCGCGATTCCTATCTTCGAAGCGATCGCGGTGTTGTTTTTGCCGCAAATGCTCGGCGCCCGCGACTTGCCGTTTCCGCGGCTTTCGGCATTTGGCTTTTGGTGTTTTCTTCTCGGCGGCTTGTTTCTTTGCGGGTCGATCTTTTTCGACGCGGCGCCGCGCGGCGGCTGGTTCATGTATCCGCCGCTCACTTCCAAATATCAGCCCGACATCGGCGCGGATATTTGGCTCCTGGGATTTTCATTCATCGAAATTGCCGCCATCGCCGCCGCCGTCGAGATGATCGTCGGCGCGCTCAAGACCAGGCCGCCGGGAATGCGCCTTAACCTGATGCCGCTTTACGCTTGGTATGTGCTGGTGGCCGCGGTGATGATCGTCTTCGCTTTTCCGCCGTTGATCGCCGGCAGCATGCTGCTCGAGCTCGAACGCGCTTTTGACTGGCCGTTCTTCAATCCGGAGCGCGGCGGCGACCCGCTGCTGTGGCAGCATTTGTTTTGGCTCTTCGGCCATCCCGAAGTCTACATCATTTTTTTGCCCTCGGTGGCGCTGATCGCGATGATCGTGCCGACCTTCGCGCAGCGCCCGATCGTCGGCTACAGCTGGATCGTGCTGGCTGCGGTGGGCACCGGGTTTCTGAGTTTCGGCCTGTGGGTGCATCACATGTTCACCACCGGGCTGCCGGGCATCACTCTCGGGTTATTTGCCGCCGCCTCGCAGGCGGTGGCGCTGCCCACCGGCGTGCAAATCTTCTGCTTCATCGCTACCCTCGCCGCCGGGCGAGTGGTGCCGTCGGTGCCGATGCTCTGGGCCTTCGGCAGCCTGGTGATTTTCGTGCTCGGCGGCTTGACCGGCGTGATGGTGGCGGTGGCGCCTTTCGATTTTCAGGCCCACGACACGTTTTTCGTCGTCGCTCATTTGCATTACGTCTTGATCGGCGGCGCGCTGTTTCCGATCTTTGCCGGTTGCTATTATTTTTATCCGTTGATCGGCGGCAAGCTGCTCTCGGAAAGATTGGGCAAGCTCGCTTTCTGGCTGGCCTTTAGCGGATTCAATATTGCGTTTCTGCCGATGCATGTGACCGGACTGCGCGGCATGCCGCGGCGGGTTTTTACTTACCCCGCGGGAATGGGTTTCGATGGGCTGAATTTGCTCTCCACCATCGGCGCGTTTATCCTCGCCGCCGGTATCGCGGTGGTCTTCTGGGATATATTCCGGCCCAGGCGCCATCAACCCTATGCGGAGCGCAATCCCTGGCGCGCCGGCACCATCGAGTGGACACAAGAAATGCCGGGCCGGGCCTGGGGCATTCGTTCGATTCCGGAAATCGATAGCCGGTATCCGTTGTGGGACCAGGCAAATTTTATTCGCGATATCGACGAGGGCAGATTTTATTTGCCGGATGCGGCAGAAAGCCGGCGCGAAACCATCATTACCTCGGTGCTCGATGCCGAGCCGCAACAATGCGCGCGCCTGCCGGGGTCCACTTTCATCACACTATGGGCGGCGCTTGCCACCGGCGGTTTTTTTATTTTCGGCACTTTTCATTGGTGGACCGCGGCGCTGATCAGTCTGAGTGCGGCGCTGGCGGTGATTGTCTTCTGGCTATGGACGGGCACCGGGCAAATTCCCGAGAAGGATAGCAAAGACGTCGGACTCGGCTTGACCTTGCCATTGTATGCCTCGGGTCGCGCGTCAGTCGGTTGGTGGGCGATGTTCATCACCATGCTGGCCCTGTTCACGGCATTCATCTGTCTGGTCTTCGGCTATTTCTTCTACTGGACGGCGCGCGACGACTTTCCACCCGACCCGACCCAGGGGCCAGGGGTTTTTTGGCCGGTCGTTGCAGCGGCGGCGTTGCTTGGCTCCTGGGCGTTGACCCTATTGAGCG
>JBGTCC010000066.1:0-3705 GCA_041749055.1 Thermodesulfobacteriota bacterium
GGCGAGGAGGATTTGCTCTTGGGCGTGCTGTTTCCGATGCAGGCAAAGGAGTTTTTGACCAAGCGGGAGAGTGCTGGGGCCTAGGGCGTTCAAAACGTTCAAGCCGTTCAACCGCTTCGCTCCGTTCAAGCCCCCACCTCTTTCCTCCCCCGCGGCGCGGAGGAGGATCGGAGAGAGACATGCCGGAACTGCCTGACATTACGATTTACATCGAAGCATTGAAGGCACGTTTACTAAATCAGCCTCTGGAGAAAATTCGACTGGCCAGCCCGTTTCTGTTGCGTACGTTCGAGCCGCCGACTAGTAGCGCGGAAGGCAAAAGGATTGTCGGATTCCAGCGCATCGGCAAGCGCATCCTCTTCGAGTTCGAAGGCGAGCTCTTCATGGTTTTCCATCTGATGATCACCGGCAGGTTCCACTGGAAGAAGCGCGGCACCGCCGTGCCGCGCAAGTACGGTCACGCGGCCTTCGATTTTCCCATGGCGACGCTGCTGCTCACGGAGATGGGGACCAAGAAGCGGGCTTCGCTGCATCTGGTCCAAGGGAGAGATCATCTTCTGGAGCATGATCCCGGCGGGCTGGAAATCTTCGCTGCCGACTTGGATTCCTTCCGTGCCGCGCTTACCCGCGAGAATCATACGCTGAAAAGAACTTTGACCGATCCCCATGTCTTCAGCGGCATCGGTAACGCTTACTCGGATGAAATCCTGCACCGCGCCAAGCTGTCGCCGGTCAAACAGACAAAGCTCGTGAGCGGTGACGAAATCGAAAGGTTGTTCCATGCGACGCGCGACTGCATGGCGGAGTGGATCGAGCGCTTGCGCGAGGATACGGGGGAGAAATTTCCCGAGCGCGTAACCGCCTTCCGCGACGACATGGCCGTCCATGGCAAGTACCGCAAACCTTGTCCGGTGTGCGGCGCGCCGGTGCAGCGCATCGTCTATGCGGAGAATGAGACGAACTACTGCGCCAAGTGCCAGACCGGCGGCAAGTTACTGGCGGACAGAAGCTTGTCGCGGTTGCTCAAAGACGACTGGCCGCGAACGTTAGAGGAACTGGAAGAGGGGAGACGTTCCTAATTAATCGATTGCGCCATGTTGCCCTAACTCGCTATTGTTGTATCTTTTCGCATGAGTTTACCCACCGTGCAGGGGTTAGTTGTCCTCATCCAGGCGCGAATCTTTCAAAGTATAGAAATGGAGTCCTGCTTTTGCCACACAACGTTGCCCTGATTACGACGCTTGTTGCCGCGCTGGGCGCGGCATTGGCTTTTGGCTTTTTGGCCGCGCGGCTCAAGCTACCGGTTCTGATCGGCTACCTCGCTGCCGGCATTGTCATCGGTCCATTTACTCCCGGCTTTGTCGCGGACGCCGAACTTTCAGCGCAGTTTGCCGAAATTGGCGTCATGCTGCTCATGTTCGGTGTGGGACTGCATTTCTCCATTGACGAGCTGCTGGCGGTTCGCAAAATTGCTGTACCCGGAGCGATCGTGCAGATCACCGTCGCGACACTGCTTGGACTTGCCGTTAGTAATCTTTGGGGCTGGAATCTCGCCGAGGGCCTCGTGTTCGGACTGACATTATCGGTCGCGAGTACGGTTGTGCTCCTCAGAGCCTTGGAAAGCCGGGGTATTCTGGAAACGGTCAACGGGCACATTGCGGTCGGTTGGTTGATCGTCGAGGATTTGGTCACGGTGCTCGTTTTGGTTCTATTGCCGCCCCTTTCATTGTGGCTCGGCGGTTCCGGGCGCGGTCAAGTTGGCGGTCAAGAATTGTTCACCGCCCTCGCGTTGACCTTGGGCAAGGTCGCGCTTTTTGTCGGCTTTATGGTGATTGGCGGGCGACGTTTTGTTCCCTGGATGGCCTGGCATATCGCGCGTGTTGGCCCGCGCGAACTCTTTACCTTGTGTGTCATCGCTGTCGCAGTTGGGATCGCCTATGGCGCTGCCGAACTCTTCGGAGTCTCGTTCGCCCTCGGCGCATTCTTCGCGGGCATGGTCATGCGGGAATCGCCGTTGAGCCACCGGGCCGCAGAAGAGTCGCTGCCTTTCAGGGACGCCTTCTCCGTGCTGTTTTTCGTTTCGGTCGGCATGCTCTTCGATCCGCAGGTGCTGCTACGCGAACCATATCATGTCATGGCGGTCGTCGGGATCGTTGTTCTCGGCAAATCTATCGCTGCTTTCGGTCTGGTTTTGCTGTTTCGCTATCCGCTCAATACTGCGCTTACCGTCTCCGCTGGCCTGGCCCAGATTGGCGAGTTTTCGTTTATTCTTGCTGGCTTGGGACTCTCCCTTGGCATCTTGCCGGAAGAAGGTAGGAGTCTAATTCTCGCCGGAGCGATTATCTCGATCGCCGTCAATCCGCTGGTCTTTTATGCGATCGAGCCGCTGCAGGCTTGGATTCGCGGGAAATCCAAACGTGCGCAACTTTTCGAGCGTCCCGATGATCCACTCGCAACGTTACCGATGAGCGTCGACCTGAATCGGCTCTCCGGCCATGTCGTTCTCGTCGGCTATGGCAGAGTGGGACGACACATCGGCGCTGAGCTCTCGGCGCAGGGGATCTCGTTTGTGCTCGCTGAGGAAAATCGCGAAATTATCGAGGCGGCGAGACAGAATGGAATCGCTGCCGTATCCGGAGATGCGACGGAGCCGATGGTGCTGGTCCAGGCCCACATCCACCGCGCGCGTATGTTAGTCATCGCCACGCCCGATACCTTGAACGTCCGCCGTATGATCGAGACCGCGCGGACGGTCAACCCGCGCATCGAGACCGTGGTGCGCACACACAGTGAGGAAGCGGCGGGGTTGTTAGAAAAGGAAAATGCCGGGAAAATCTTTCTCGGTGAACGTGAACTGGCCCGCAATATGAGCCAGTACGTGCTGCGCTGCTATGCGACTAAAGTCGAGCAGGTAAGCTAAGGTATCCAATTGGTTTCGCTACTAGAGGCGATTACAAATGGTGTTGCAGAATGCCATGGCAAAAATTTCATATTGGATTGCCGCGGGCTTGGCGCTAGTTGGTCATCGGCAAAAATCTAGGCTGCTCGGTTACGCGCCCTATCCATCCGCGAATCTTGGGAAACTCATCCAGCGGAAACCCGCCCTCGTCCGCAACATGCGTATATGCGAACAGGGCGATGTCGGCGATAGAGTAATCGCCGACGAAGAAGTCTTTCTTCGCCAGATGCTCTTCCATGATCTTCAGTGCGGCCCAGCCGCCGTCGCGTTTTGAGGCTAACCGCGCGGTTTTTTCTGGGGAGTCGGGTTTGTGTTGGAGCCAGAAACGCGAGGTGGCGATGAACGGCTCGTGGCTGTATTGCTCGAAAAACATCCATTGAAACACTCGGCCGAATTTCTTGCGATTGTCGGGGAGATATTTCGTTCCTTGGGCGAGGTAAGCGAGGATGGCGTTGGATTCGGCCAGGATATATCCATTGTCGTCGAGCACCGGCGTGCGGCCGTTGGGATTGATCTTGAGAAACTCAGCGGTGCGGCTTTCGCCTTTTAATATATCGACTTCGATAATCTCGCAGGGGATCCCTAAGTGTGCGAGCAGCAGGCGGACTTTGTAGGAGTTGCCTGAGTACGCGACGTTGTATAACTTCATAAAATACTTCTGTTCAAGGGTTCAAGGTTCAAGGTCGGAGACTCGCTGCCACAAAATGACTCCACTCTGTTGTTGCCCGATTGAACCTTGAACTTTT
>JBGTCC010000067.1:0-8133 GCA_041749055.1 Thermodesulfobacteriota bacterium
GAGAGGACAAATAGGAGCCTTTTCACCGCGCCCACGGGACGGAATAGATAACCCACCATTCCGATACCCAGCAGAATCGAGCCAATCACCGCAGTGGCCACCGAAAGGGTCACGATGTACCAGCGTCCGTAGAGTAAGAGCGAAGGCGAAAACACAAATAAGAAGGGAATGATATAGGCGATGGCGCAAAGACGCATCGCTTCCCAGCCGGTGCGGATCGGATCGGTTTTACCGATCGTCGCGGCGGCGTAGCTAGCGATGCAAACCGGCGGAGTGACCATACTCAGCATGCCGAAATAGAAAATAAATAAGTGGGCGGCGATAGGCATAATACCCAGCTTGGCGAGACCCGGCGCGACCAACACCGCGAGCAGAACATAAACCGCCGTCGTCGGCATGCCCATACCGAGAATAATGCTCACGATAGCGGTCAGGACAAGCAAAAGAATCGCGCTATTGTCGCCCAAATTGAGCAAGGTGAACGTGAGCGTGAAACCGAGACCGCTGAGTTGCAATACGCCGATCACGACTCCCGCCAACCCGGTAATAGCTGCGATTTCCAACAAACTACGACCGGCGTTGAGCAAGATATTGACGAACTCACGCGGGCCGAGCCTGACGGACGGCGTGAGCAATCCAACCACGACAGCGGCTGCGGTCGCCAAAAGTCCGGACTCCTCGGGCCGGTGATTCAAGATAAACATCCAGACAATCAGCACCGCCAACGGCACAACGAAACCGGCCGAGCGTTGCAGCACCGGCCACAGCTTGGGAATTTCATCGCGTGGCAAGCCCTGAATACCATTGCGCGCCGCTAATAAATCCACCTGTATGAATAGCGTGACATAGTAAAGAATCGCCGGCACCAGCGCGGCTAACGCCACCTCGGCGTAGGGAATTGCCAAATATTCCGCGATTAGAAATGCCGCCGCACCCATCACCGGCGGCATGATTTGTCCACCGGTGGACGCGGTGGCCTCGATGGCGGCCGCCACCGGCGGCGGATAACCGGCTTTTTTCATCATAGGGATCGTAAATGCGCCGTCGACGACAACATTGGCCACCGCGCTGCCGCTGATGTTGCCGAATAAGCTCGATGACACGATAGCAACCTTGGCCTGGCCGCCGCGGAAACGGCCCATCGCCGCCTGAGCGAAATCACTAAGAAACGCCGCCCCGCCGACGGCGTTGAGCGCCTCGCCGAAAAGAATAAAAACCAGGACAATGCTTGAGCCGATTTGCAAGGCCTGACCGAAAATGCCGTTGGCATCAAGATAAAGATAGGTCGCCAGCCGCGGCACAGCCCAGCCGCGGCCGTAAAAATCACCCGGGAATATATATGCGAACAGCGCGTAAACCAGGAAGCAAATTGCGATGATCACTAAGGGCCAGCCGATGAGTCTGCGGGAAGCCTCCGCGAGCAAAAGCACCGTGATGGAACCGAAAACCATACTCGCCGTAGTGATCTCGCCCAGACTATTGACGAGCTGAGGGTATTGAACAAAGATAAACAGACCAACCCCCAGGCCCGCGATAGCCGCGATTAAGTCGTACCAAGGCACGTGATCACGATCCAGAGCACCGCGCGCCGGCACTAGAAGGAAAGTAGCAAAGAGAGAAAGAGCGAGAAATAGCCCCATGTACTGCTCGTTAAAAACGAGCCAATCGATCATCTGCGGTACGCTCAGAAGAAAAAACACCCCGGTGAGCGGCAACGCCACGAGCGCGCTATTGGCCGCCCAGAGCAGGATTCCACTCAAATCGCGCGAACGCGCGGTTTCCACGACTTCCACGAATGTGACCCTTTTTACCGAAGCGGCGCCGAGACCCCTGCCTCGGCGCTGCTTAGAACCTTTAAGCGCTAGCTACAGATCTCTTTGGTGCGCGCGTCATGCTTAGCCGTCCAGACGCCGACTTCTTTGTAGAATTTAACCGCGCCAGGATGGTAAGGCACGGTAAAGTTGGTCAGCGCCTGATGCTCCTTGGTCCAGCGCTTGAAGATGGGATGAAGACTTTGCAATTCGGCGAGGTTCTCCCACCAAGCCTTGATGATCGTATAGACGGTGTTTTCGCTAAGCTTGGCAGAGGTCACCAGATGAAGCGGATAGCCAATCACATGAGTCTCGCCCTTTACTCCGGTAGCCGGCGGCGACTTGACCACACTGGCGCCGTAGGGCGCGAGGATACCGTTGGAGGCTTCGGTGTTGGGCAGATTGACAAAACGAACCGGCTCCATGGCATTGACCTCTTCCACGAGACCGATGCCCAGAGCCGAAATCGAGGAATCGACTTTGCCTTCCGCCACCGCCCTCACCCCATCGTTTAAATTGGAAAAACGCACTTGCGTTACATCGCTCGGTTTCACCCCGCCCATCTCTAACATGGCGTTCTGCCAGGTTTGATTGATCGCATGGCCGCCGAAATCCCAAGCCATGCGTTTCCCCTTGAGGTCGGACACTTGTTTAATGTCGGAATTGTCGCGCACCACGAGTCCGGCCGTGAAAGGGAAAACTCCCCCGGCGGCGACGCGAATGCTCCGAAACGGCTTCTTGTAATTCGCCGTCCCGGTGGCAGCCATCTTCGCATCGAGAATATTGATGACGCCGAACTCCAACTCGCCGCCGTCCAACAATGAAATCCAAGCGTTTGGGCCGTTGTAGGGTTGAACTTTGCCGGTGATCGAGGTTGCCCTGCTAGTGACCGCGGCCAAGGCCGAGCCCATCGCGTGGGCGCCCGTACCCGCCGGATTGGTTCCGATGGCCATGGAACGCGGCAGATTCTCGCTCTTATTGGTCACCGGACCGCAGTCAAGTTTGGCCGCCGCCGCGAGCTGCCCGTGCGGTGCGATCAGGCCGACAACCCCCATGATCGCGAGCCATTTGTTTAAACCGTAAGTCATTGCTGCCTCCTTGGTTGAAGTTCGCCGCTAACCGTATCTCCTGGCCGCTATCTATCTATCGGGTTAATTATTCCAGTCAAGCCGGTGGTTCGAGAATTTGTTCAATTTCAACGGTGCGACCGTCGGCTCTATAACTGATTCCGAGCATCGCGCCTGGGCGTCTTTGCGCGATCTCGTGTGAATATTCTGCAAACCTTGCGTTGCTGCTGAATAACTAACACCAACCTGTTGGTCATAGCGTGCCGCTTAAATGTCCAGAAGTTCGAAGATTCTCGGATTCGGATATTCCTCGCTTAAAGGCGCCAAGTTCGGAAGAGATGTGATTTCGACCACAACGAGAAATCTTGCTAACTCCCTCGCATTCGCTCGGGATGACAGGCATGAGCCCGTCACCTTTGCGCCCTTTGCGCTCTTTCCGGCCAATCCTCCGAGTCTTAAATCTGGTAGAACCGCTTAGCGTTTTCTCTCAGCACGGCGCGTTTCCCCTTAAAAAGTAAATGGAGTAATGGAATATCGGCGAGATGAGGAAGTCAACCAAGACTCGCGCACCGCCAGCACACCGCTCTGCCATCCCCCAACGGCTTGAACCCATTCTAATCCGATTAGTTCCACACCGTGATGCCCATCAAATTTTTCCCGGCTTCGAGATCGTGAAACGCATCGTTGATCTGGTCGTAGCCATAGCGCTTCGAAATCAATCCGGAAACATCGACACGTTTGTCGCGCACCATGTTGAGCACTTCGACGACATCGGTGGGCCGGCGCAGCGCCACGCCGGCGATCTTGATCTCCTGCATGGTGAAGCTGCCGTCGCTGATGGTGAACGGCACTTTGCCCAGGCCGCCGATAATCGTCGCCGTGCCGCCGGGGCGGGTCGCCTGGATGATTTGATCCGAGGTTTTGACGTTGCCCAACGCCTCGAATGATTTGTTGACGCCGCCGTCGGTCAAGTCGCGCACCGCCTTGACCGGATCTTCCTTGGCGCCGTTGATCACATGGGTGGCGCCAAACTTTTTCGCCGCTTCGAGCTTATGGTCGTAGAGATCGACGGCGATGATCGGATAGGCGCCGAAGGTGCGCAGGAACTGAATCGTGTTGAGGCCGACGCCGCCGCAGCCGACCACCAGCGCCGAATCGCCGGGCGTGATCTCGGCGGAGTTTTTCACGGCGTTGTACGCCGTCGTCATGCGGCAGCCGACCACGCTCGCTTCTTCGAGCGACAACCCCTCCGGCAGTTTAAAGACCATGTAACCGGGCAGCGCGAGATACTGCGAAAAGCCGCCGACGTTCCAGCGAAAAATCTCCCGGCCGTCGTTGCGTTTCAACGACGCCGGCGCCGGCCGGGCGCGGCATAAATTTTCCCGTCCCGCCATGCAGTATTGGCAATGGCCGCAGCGATAACGCGTGCCGACGATGACCGCGTCGCCGGCCGTGAACGCACAGCGCTGGCTGGCGCCGACTTCCGCGATGGTGCCGGAAACCTCATGGCCGATAATGGTCGGCACCTTGCTGGGGATCCGTCCCTCGATGACTTTGAAATCGGTATGACAGACCCCGCAAGCTTTGACCTGGATCAAAACTTCATCCGGCCCGATCCCCGGAATCTCGAAGTCCTCGATCGTCATCGGCTGATTGAGTTCGTGTAACACCGCAGCTTTCATCGCAGTCCTCCTGGCGCAAGATGGGGCGATCCTACTACTATCCGAACGGGCTCTGTCAATCGAAATGGTGTGGCGGGAAAACAATTGAAGTTGTCATGCACACCGCATCTGTCCGACGACTGGAACGATTGGAACCACTGGAACCGCTGGAACGCAGATTAGCCGTGTTCTTTGCGGCTAATCCGCCGTCTTCATTTCCGGCCGCTTCGCGAAAAACATACACACCGTCGACAACAGCGCCGAGCCGGCGAAGATGCTAAACGCGATGGCATAACTTTTTGTCCTATCGTGAACGTAGCCGGCGACGAGCGGACCCATAAACGTGCCGATCGTCGTAATCGTCCGGCTGACGCCTTGTATCGTCGCAAAAGCTTTGGTGCCGAAGTAGTCGGCGCGGATCGGCTCCTGGCTCGCCGCCAGTCCGCCGTATGCCAGGGAATAAATGATCATGCAGGTGGTGAACAACACGGCTTGACCGGACACGCCCATGAATGCCACCGAACCGGCCAGCGCCAGCAACAACAACATGATCAGTTTGCGCTTGTCGACCAGATCGCCCAGCCAGCCGGCCGCCAAGCGCGACGGCACGCCAATAAACGCCGAGACACCGAGCAGCGTGCTGCCCGCCTCCATGCTCCAGCCGCGGTCGACGAGCAGAATCACGAAATGCACCGATACGCCTTCGGTCACCATGTGTCGCAACGCCATGGCGACGGAGAGAAACCAGAAAGCCGGCAGGCGCAGCACTTCTTTGAGCGTGAACTGCGGGTCCGCAGAACTATGCGCCGTCGCGCCGCCATGCTGCAACGCCGCAGA
Organism: Thermodesulfobacteriota bacterium; assembly: GCA_041749055.1. GTDB lineage: Bacteria > Desulfobacterota > Binatia > UBA9968 > UBA9968 > DP-20. The sequence goes on from JBGTCC010000067.1 coordinate 5,377, forward strand.
TATCTCCTGCTCCGCCTTTTCGCGCTGCGCGATGCGATTGATGGCGTAGGCAATAGGCAGACCGACGAGCGCCAACATCGCCGCGGATATGATCGCCGCCGTGCGCCAGCCCCAGGTGACGATAATCCAGCCGATGATTGGCACCATGACACCGGAGAGACCGGGGCCGGAGCGAAATATCCCGAAAGCCAAGCTGCGCCGTTCGCGAAACAACTGGGCGATCAACAGACTGATCGGCATGTGGTAGCCGAGGCTCGAGCCCAAAACGATACCGAGGACGATCGCGACATAAAGCATCGGTAAGCTGTAGACGAAGCTAAGGGCAACGAATCCGGCGGCGCACAGGCAGATGCCGAAATACATCATGCGCCGCGGCCCGAACCGATCGATGAAATAGCCTTCGATGGGGCCAAACAGCCCCGACTCGACACGCGCCAAAGAAAACGCCCCCGAGATCGCCGTCCGGCTCCAGCCAAATTCTTTTTCAAACGACGGGAAAAACGCGCTCAGTCCGAAGTAAGCGAAACCGGTATTGGTCGCATGGGTGAGACAACCCAAGATGACGATCCACCATTTGCGATCCATCCCACCAGATGTCGGAAGAAACCCGCAACTGTCAAGAGACTGCTAGCAGCAAATCGCAAAGGCACAGACTAAATGTGGCAAGTGCTTCAGTCCTTCTGGTATAGTGACGAGGTGAAAGTGCCGGATGTGATCCGATGGATCGAATCGGACGGTTGGCGCTGCGTTGTCACTGAAGGAAGTCACCGGCAATTCAAGCATTCGACAAAAACCGGTCGCGTCACCGTCAGCGGCCATCCCGGCGACGACATGCCAAAAGGAACTCTGGCATCGGTCATTCGGCAAGCCGGCCTCAAAGGAGTGAAACGATGAAAAAACTACAGTACTTGGTTCGTATCAACAAAGACCTTGAAAGCGATTGGGGCGCGTCAGTGCCTGATCTTCCTGGCTGCGTTGCCACCGGCAAAACCATCGACGCAGCCCTACGGCGAATCCAAAGTGCCATCGCTTTGCATCTTAAAGGCATGCGCGAAGATGGCGTCAAAGCGCCACAGCCACGCCACCGCTCAGTTACCCCCCGGCGCACAGATGGATTAGTGGATTTCTACGCCACCATTGAAGTTGCGGCCTAGAGCACCGCATGGAGCAACACAACGTAAATTCGCTCTCCGCTGTCAAGGAAACCTCGACAAAAGAAGCCCGCGCGATCCATGATCGCGTCCTTGTCCTCGACTCCCATATAGATTTCGAGCCCGAAGATTTGACCGGCGAGCGCAATTACACGCAGCGCCTTCCGACTCAATTCAACCTGCCCAACATGACCGACGGCGGCCTCGACGCCCTGTTCTTCGTCATTTACGTCGGCCAGACCAGGGAGAGTCAAAATCCAGACGCGCTCAAGGCGGCGGGATACCAGCGCGCTTACCAGGCCGCAGTGGAAAAATTCGCCGCCGTGCACCGATTCGCCGGGGAGATCGCGCCGGAGCATATGGAAATCGCATTGAGCGCGGCGGACATTCGCCGCATCCGTGGAAATGGCAAAAAAGCCGCGCTCATGGGCGTGGAAAACGGTTATCCGCTCGGCGAAGATTTGTCCCGTGTGGCAGAATTCTACGAGCGCGGCGCGCGTTATATCTCGCTCACCCACAACGGCCACAACCAGCTCGGCGACTCCCACACCGGCGAGCGCGAGGGCTGGAAATGGCATGGCGTGTCGCCCCTCGGCAAACAAGTCATCGCCGAAATGAACCGGCTGGGCATCATGGTCGACGTCTCCCACGCGTCGAAACAAGCGATGATGCAAACCGCGGCGCTATCCAAAGCGCCGATCATCGCCTCCCATTCCGGCGCGCGCGCACTGTGCAACGTCAGCCGCAACCTCGACGACGAACAACTGCTCGCGCTAAAGAACATCGGCGGCGTCATCCAAATGGTCGCTTACCATGGCTTCGTGAAAACAACCGCGGCGGATTCCCCCGAACGTGCCGCCGCCCTGACCGAGGCCAGGAAACCATACGATCTCCCCGATCCGAATAAGTTGAGCCAACGCGCCCGGGCGCAAGCCGCCCTAAAGGCGATGTCCGTCGAACAACGAACAGAATACGAAACGAAAATCACCGAGATCGATGAAAAGCTCCCCGGCGACCCGCCTGCCACAGTCAAAAACTTCATCGACCACATCGACTACGCCGTCAAGCTGATCGGCATCGACCATGTCGGCATCTCCTCCGATTTCGACGGCGGCGGCGGCGTCACCGGTTGGAACGACGCCAGCGAAACCGTGAATGTAACTGTGGAACTTGTGCGCCGCGACTATAGTGAGAGAGAAATCGAAAAACTCTGGAGCGGCAATCTGCTGCGGGTGATGGATGAAGTGCAGCGCATCGCGCGCGACCTGCAAAAGTAACTGGATCGATTTTGTCGGCTGTGCTTGCACCGTTCTAAGAATCATAGCTACTTTGATTTCTTGCTCAGCCAAGATATAGCTCGCACTTAACACTCTTAATCGCTACTGGGAGGTCAACATGTCGATTCGCAGCTTCGACCACGTCGCGATCCCGATCCAGAACACCGACGCCATGTTGTCTTTTTACCGAGCATTGGGGTTTGGCGTGCAGGAGCGAGGGCAGGTTTACTCGGTCTTTTTCGGCGACAACAAGATCAATTTTCACAGCCCGGACAAATGGCATAGCCCGCAGTTCACTCTGCGCGGCCCCACGGCCGTTCCCGGCTGCG
>JBGTCC010000068.1:0-5441 GCA_041749055.1 Thermodesulfobacteriota bacterium
ACCTTGCCGTCGTACTCGGGCGCCGCCAGGCGGCCAATGCGGCGGCGCCGCCTGCGCTCGGTGTCCGCCGAGGATTGCGCCGGTGATTGCATGAGGTAGGCGGCCTCGGAGGCAATCAGAGCGCCATCGTCTTTGGCGAAAACAATCTGCGTGCCGCGCGGATTTCGGGGATTTCCCGGCACGCCATCGAGAACCGCGCTCTGCACATAGAACCATGGAACCGGTTTGAATTTGATACGCAGCGCCGCCGAGGTGGTGGGGAAAATCGACGGCCCATTTTGTCCGCTCAAGCCAAACGTCGGGTCGATGCCGTGAGAACTGTTGATGAAGACCTGCTCGCTCTGAATAACCGCAAACTTGGAATTTAGATCGTAGAGACCGAACAAAAAAGACAGCCGGTTTGCGAAAAGATTCTGCTGCAGCCAAGCCTCGTAAAGTTTCCAGGTATTGAAAGCGGCAATGTTACTGACCCCTTGCGCATCTCCAGCATCCTCGCTCGGGTTTCCTCCATGGTTTCCCAGGCCATAAAAATAAAATGTCGCGCCGGGCCAGCCTAGGAGTTTTTCGCCATTGAGCGTAAGAGTGAGGTCGCCGCTGCCAAGGTATTCGCTTCTACGGTGCCTTCCGCCCGAAACATTGGCGAACACTTCTCCCGTGTAAACGGCGTCGATCTTGACTCCGCTGTTATCGAGCCGAGTTCTCAGTCCGCCCCAGTCCCCGGTAAGATAGCTCTGATTCAAAAGCGCTTGAGCGAATCCTTCCCTTGCCGGCGAAAAAACCCACGAGAAGAGCATAAGGAACGCTGCCGGCAACAGCGCTAATCGATAAATTTTCTCTAACATCCGGGCCCGCCTTTCTGCGGTTGACTTAATATCGCTTCTGCCAAATCACTTCGACTTCGCTCGCTCCCTTGCTCGTCGTGGTTGAACCGACCTTCCAATCGGGCGCTATCTGATACTCCACCGAGACCTCCTGGCCGCGCTCGCCGGCAAGCTCCTGGTTAACTGTAACGTAGGTGCGCCGGCCGAGATAACGGCCCAAGCCGACGCGGCCGCCGTTAAAATTAATGTCGCCTAAGCCCAGACTATCGAGCCCGATCGCTTCAGACACCGCTGTGCCGATGGTCGCCGCGGCGAAACCGGTGGTGACATCGAGCGCGCTTTGCCTGAATGAAACTTGCTCGCTGCTAGTGAGATCCGTGGTCGGTTTGCCAAATAACAGCAGCGCCAGAATGTCCGCCTGGTCGAGGCTTGGCGTGCTGCGCAGCACGAGCGAAGGTTTTTCAACCGTGCCGCCGACCACGGCATCGACCGTGTACTGCGGCAAACGATAATTCGCGACGATGTCGAGCGTCGGATCGATCGTGCTGCCACCGACGAAGCGGATCTCGCCGCGTTCGAAGTCAAAGCGGCGGCCTTGAAAGGCCGCCCAGCCGCGGATGATTTCGCTGCTGCCGACTAGCTGCAGCGGCTGGCCGGAGGTCTTGGTCGCGCGAATGTTTCCTTTAAGCTCGGCCTGCGCGTCCGGATGGCGCACCCAGACATTGCGCGGAATCGACAAGGTCAGGTCCAACGCAAGCTTTTTAAACAGCTCGGTTTGGCCGAGTCCCCCGTTGTTTGTATTGTCTTTCGTCGCCGCAGCGCGCGCCGAACCGTCGCGGTTGACCACGACGATGGTCTCGTCGCGCTTCACCGCGGTGGAGCTTTGCTCCAGGAAAGCCAGATCCGGCCGCAAATCGGCCTCTGTGATATCGATCTTGCCGGTGATCCTGGGCGCCGCCGGTGAGCCGTCGATTTCCACGGCGCCGCCAATGCGCGCGCGATAACGCCGGGTATCGATCGCCGGCCAGCGGCGCGCGGCCAGGGAAAGTTTAAAATTATCGATTTGATAGTTCTGTAACGTCAGCAGGCCGCTGCCGCTGAAGGTTCCGTCGTTGGCGCGCGCCGACAGCTTTTGAATGCGGATCACGCGCGCATCGAAACTACCCTCGGCGGTAATCGAATCAACCGGCACATTGAGCAGAGTTGCCCTGAGCTTGCCGTCGCTCAGACGAAACGAGCCGCTTAGCGCCGGCGCCGCCGGGCGGCCGCGCGCGGTTAAATCGAGACTGATCTCGCCAGCCACGTCGCTGACGGTCTTTGCCGCGTACGCGTTGAGAAACGCCAAGCTCAGACCCGCGGATTTGGCGCGCAAGTCCATGTCGCCGGTCACGTCCGAGCGCCATCCTTGATCCCAGCTCAGCGACAACGGCAGCTTGCCGATCGCCGTGAGCGTGTGCGTAGCATCTTGGCGCACCGTGAGATTTAGATTTGCTTGTCGTTGTCGGTAACTCAGATCGGCGACCAGGCCGGCATAACTTTGCCCGCCGATTTTGGCATCGGTCAAGTTGATCGTCCCAGCGATCTCCGGCGCCGCCGCCGTGCCGCCGACCTGGGCGCGTAGCGCCAACAGTCCATTCATTGCCGGTTGCTTGGGCAAAAATGCCGCCAGCGCTTCAAGAGGAAACCGATCGACGGTCAGATTCAAGCCCTGAGCCCCGGTCATGGCGATCTGGCCGTCCAGCGCCGCGGCCTTGGCACCGTTGCGCAAGGTGAGTTTTTGAATATTGAAAGTTTCGCCGCGTTTGGCGAGCGTCGCCGGTGCTGCCAGGCTCCACATGCCGTCCGGCAAATTGAAACTGGCCTGCTTCAATGTTGCAACGATATCGGCTTGGCTGTAGTCGACGTTGGTTTGCAGCGTATGAAACCGCCCCGCTTGATCCTGCGCTTTGAGGTCGATGCTGGCCGATCGTGACGCCGCGCCGACCTTCGCCGTGACGTCGAGCTTTTGTAACTCGACGCCGGCTTGAACCCCTGACAAACGCGCCACGACATCGCCGCCGGGAATCGCCTGCTGCGCCGTGCGCGCGAGAGCGAAATCGATAGCGCCGCTCTTTACCGCCAACTTGTCGTAGTTGAGATTTGCTACCTTCAGTGCGCCGCGGGATTTCAAATCGGTAAGATTGCCTTGCGCACTGCCGGTAAGCGTGAAAGAACCGCTGCCTTTCTTTCCGGCTAGGGCGAGCCAAGGCGAGATATTCTCGCTGCGCAGCTCGTAATCGAGCTTTCCTTGCTGCGCGAGATCCACGCCGATATCGCCTTTGACCGTAAGCGATGAGTCGGCCGTGCTGAGCGAACCGCGGACGACGCGGATTCTCCCGTCGGCGAGCGCCGCGACCAGTTCCCCCTCGCGTACGTTGACCGAGCCAATAGTCGAGGGCAGAATTTTCAAATTGGTTTGCCCGCTCAGCTGTGAAAGCGTCAGGCCGGCACCCTTGACCGCTCCTTTCAAATTGACCACACCGCCGAGAGATTTTCCTTCCGCGGAAACTTTTGCGATGTCGAGATTTTTAACCGCGAAGTCAAATTCGTAACGCGGCACTTGGGTTAACGTGACGTTGCCGCGCCAGTCCGCGCCGCCGAGCGCGCCTCTGAGGTCGCCGCTCAACAGCGCGGTGTTGTCCTGCAGTTTAGTTTGCACGCGCACATCGCCCAACTTCCAACCCTTTACTTCCGCCGCGCGAATACTGAAGTTGCCAGCGCCGGCCAGTTGAGCGAGGACGAGTCCCACTCCCGTAACTTCGGCGCTGCCGTCGAGAACTCCGGCGACTCCTTGCTCCTGCGCCAGCCAGGTTCGCGCATCGACACCCGCGAGTTTGATCGTTCCGCGAAATCGCGGCGCCGGCGCGGCGACGTCGATGGTAAAATTGCCCGTCGCCTTGGCCCCCGCCGAGCCAATATCCAAGGCAACCGCCAGTGCTTCGAGCGGCCCGTTTGCGGCGATGACGCCGGTAAGGCTCTGTTTGACCGGCCAGTCGGGAACGAAGCGGATAAGATCCGCCGCAGCGAGCTTGTCGATGGCTAGTTTGGCGGCGAATTTCGGTTTGGCGAAATCACTAATCTCGCCGCTCAGTTTCAAATGTGACGCCGCCGATTCAAGCACCAAACTATGAACTTTCACCATCGGCGTCGAACCGGCGTCGAGATAAGCGAGCGAACCCTTCAGACCCAACTCCGGTAAAATTTTCGACTGCAAGCGCGCGCTAATTCCCCCTGCGTCAAAAACAACGCCCTTGGGATCAACGGTCAGCCGTCCATCCAGCATGACATTGCGCAAGCGATATTCCGTCGGGTCGGGTCCCAGCATGCGCAGATCGAGATCGCCCTGGCGCAGCGCCAAAGACTTGAGCACCACGGTGAATTGCGACTCGCTCGTGTCATCCGACGACAGCGCTTCGGCGATATTCCATCGCCCCTGCTCGTCGCGCGTGATCTGCACCGCTGGCTCCGCCGCCTCGGCGCGGGCGATTTGCAATTGGCCGCGTAGCAACGGCAACAACGCATAGGAGAGTTTGAGTCGGGCAATCCGCACGATATCCGAGTTCTGATATCGCAGTCGGACATCGTGCAGGACGACATTGCCCCAGAGCGATCCTTCGATCCGCTCCAGAGAGACCGTGCCGCGAATTGAACCATTGATCGCCGCGATAAGCTGCGCGCGCACCAAGCCGCGAAACGATTCGGTGTTCGAGTAGAAGCCGAGACCGACGGCGATCAGCAAAAGCACCAGGCCAATCCCAAGAGCGATCCAGCGCAGATAACGAAACATGATCTTCATCCTTAAAAAAACGCACCGATACTGAAATGAATTTGCCAAGGCTGGTCCTTGGGCGGTTTTTGAAAAGGAAAACCGAGATCGAGACGCACCGGCCCCACCGGCGTAGTGTAGCTCAAGCCGAAACCCGCGGAGAAGTTCAGATTGGCTATGCGTACGTCGAAGGGCCGCTGCGCTACTTGGCCAAAATCGACGAATAAGGCGCCGCCGAGCTCGCGCCAAATCGGCCGACGCAGTTCTATGGAACCTTCCAGCAAACTCAAGCCGCCCAACGGATCGTTGCTGTCGGTGATCGGCCCGAGGCGGCGCCGGCCGTAGCCTCGAACACTTTTCTCGCCGCCGGCGTAGAACCGCTCGAACAGGGGATAACCGTCCTGGGCTCCGATCGCGTCGCCCAAGCCCAACTTCAATCGGCCGGCAAGAATCGTTTCCCAGCCGATCTCGTAATATTTTTTCGCCTCGCTCGTGATCTTGAAAAATTTATAAGCTCCGCCCCAGATCACACCGGCCTGTTCCAATGTCAACGACAGGATTTCGCCTTTCTTCGGATAAAATGGGTTGTCGGTGGTGTTCCAGACCAATCCCATGGCCGGTCCCGACACCAGGCCCTCTCGTTTAACATCACCCAGCGCCCGCTCCGTCGCTGCCGCGATATCTTTTAACGTGTCGTATTCCAACCGGTAGCCGATAAAGCCGCTCAGGGTTGGGGTGAAGTTGTGATCGACGCGCGGCATAAAGCGCGTCATATTGCGCAAGTAGGTTTGTTCTTCTTCTTGGTCCAGTTTAAA
>JBGTCC010000069.1:0-8281 GCA_041749055.1 Thermodesulfobacteriota bacterium
CTGGCAATCCCGACAGTGACGAATTGCCCCCGACCGTGGGGATGTCATGGGGAACATGTCAGAGGGCCTCACGACTGCGCGGCACAACTTCCCTCACTGGCAGAAAGGTAAAAAGCCGCTTTCTCCGTTGCCGGCGGAGAAAGCGGCTTATGCTCATCTATATCAGCTTCTTCGAACCTTTAATTACGGTTCCACCAGCGGTTATGGTTATCCCTATGATCGAGGCGGCGGTTGACCCGGTCGCCGCGGCGGTCGTACCAACGGTTGGCGCGATCGCCGCGATTTTCGTAAAAACGTTCAATCCGGTCACCGCGACGGTCCAGTTGGGCTTCGATGCGATCGCCTTTACGATCGAGATGCTCCGCCAGCCGATTTTTACCTTCCGCCCGCGCCTTAGCCGCCAAGGCATCGAGCCGGTCGTTGATACGCTCGCCTTTGGCATCGAGCCGATCGTTGATTCTGTCACCCCTTGCGTCCAGTCGGTTGGACAGCCGATCTCCTCGGGCATCCAACCGCGCATCGATTCGATCGCCGCGTCTGTCGAAATGTCGGTAATCATGTGCCATCGCCGGGACGGCGCTGCCGAGAGCCAATAGACCTAAACCAATTACGATTGCCTTTTTCATTGCTCAATTCTCCATTTCTTATAGTGCTGATTAGGGCGCCTTACTGATTGGACGGCGCGCCTTGGCAAAGGTTTACCTGGACGAGAAGAATGATGAAATAATGCAGCCCTTGGCCGGACTTAGCGGTCGCCCCAGGGGATAATATTAATGCCACTGTAACTTGACAGGCCTAGCGATCTAACCTACAGATTTCGTAAATGAAAACTTCGATTAGGCACATAGGCAACCGGTTCGGGCCGAGGTGCCACGCAGCGCGAACCTGGATCGCCGCGGCGCTAACCTGCCTGGCCTGCGCCGGCCCGGTTGGCGCGGAAGCATTACGCATCGCTTACACATCGATCGCCGTGGTCTACGGCCCGCTCTGGCTGACCAAGGAAGCGGGCCTCTTTAAGAAATACAACATCGAGCCCGAGTTCATTTACATCGCCGGCGGACCGCCGTCGTTGCAGGCGCTCATCGCCGGCGACGTGGCGATTTCGTTTACCGCCGGCGGCGCCACGGTGGCGGCCAATCTCCAAGGTGCCGATGTAGTCCTGCTCGGCGCAACTATCGATTCGCTGCCATTCGAATTGTGGTCCGTGCCGAGCATCAAAACCCCGGAGCAATTGAAGGGCAGCAAGCTCGGCGTCAGCCGCATCGGCGCAACCACCGATTTCGTCGCGCGCTATTTGCTCAAGAAATGGAACTTGCAGCCGGATAAAGACGTGGCGATTTTTCAAACCGGCTCGGGGCCGCAAATCTTCGCCGCGATCAAAGGCGGCTCGGTGCAAAGCGGCGTGCTCTCCACCGGTCCGGAAACCATCAGCGCCGAAGCCTCGGGTTTCGTGCGCTTGGCCGATGTCTCTACATCCGGGCTGGTCTACCCCTTCGGCCCGTTCGCCGCGCGCCAAGGGTTTTTGAAGAGCCAGCCAGACCTGGCAATGCGCTTCATGAAAGCCTACGTCGAGGGCATTCACCGCTTTAAATCCGACAAGATAGCGGCCTTGGCGGTGCTGGAAAAATACACCAAACAAAAGACCACGCCGGCTGCGGAAAAGGTCTACGAAATCTATGCCAGCAAATACTTTAAGCGCGCCCCCGAAGCCACTCCGGCGGGGATTCAAACCATCATCGAAGAGCTGTCAGGCGCGCGCGCGATCCCGCCCGGCACCACGCCGGCACGTTTTGCCGATTCCCGCTTCATCCGTGAGCTGGTCGCCAGCGGCTTCGTTGACGCGCTCTACAAGTCGCGATAATTTCCAAATTTTCCAAGGAGAGTGTTAACGATGAAAACCATTCTGCAGAACCACGTGCCGCACAACACCGGCTGGGCCGCCGAAATGAAACAAGGCCAGGCGATCCGCATCACGGCCACTACCACCGTAGATTTTGTTTTCTTCAAATTGCAAAATTTGATTGAACGCTTTGACCAGCCGCGCACCAAGGTTTACAACATGAAGCTGTTCATCAGCACCGGCGACAAGCTCATGGGTCGCAACAACCAGCATATGATGACGATCGTCTATGACGGCAACAAAGTCGGCACCCATGATTTACAGAAAGGCATGTGCAGCGGCTACCGCTTCAAGCTGGCGCAGCAGGAAAATCGTCTGGCGGAATACTACCCGCGCGATATCAAGGAAATCCCCGATCACGGCTGCTATGAGAACCTGTCGAAAGCGGTCGCCTCCTACGGCATTATTCCGGAAGATATCCCCAGCCCGTTTAACTTGAACCAGCATATGATCATCGACGGCAAAACCGGCAAGATGGAGCATACGCAAGTGCGCCCGCCGGAAGGCAATTATATGGACCTGCGTGCTGAGATGGACTTGCTGGTGGCGCTGAGCGCCTGCCCCGATCTCGCCGTCGGCGGCAAACCGGTCGACGTCATGATCTACGAACCGTAGAGCGGCCACTTTCTTCTTCCTAAACCAAGGAGCGTTACACCATTGCTATCGTGATCGTTGCCATGCCCTACGGCGTCTTGGATCCACAGAAGTTGTCGCAGGCTTCGCGGTCATGCGTGGAGCGCTCCCTCGACTGGTGGCAAAAGTCGATGCAAACCACCAAGCACAAGACCTATTTGGTCTTGGCCGGCTATGACAACGAGGGTGGGCAGGAAATAAAATTGCGCCGGGAACTCGTCGATCGCAAGCTGCAAGATTCGGAACTCATCGGCAATATCGTCGAGGTTAGCGCTAACAATGAGGTCGGTTTAGCGCAAAAGATCAGCCGCATCCGTACCCTCCTGCCGGTGGAGACCCTCACCGTATTCGTCGAGGCGCGCAACGCCATCAGCGTCAAAGCGGTCTTTAAACGCAAGTTCGGTAAAACCTTGCAAATTAGAAAATTTAAAGCCGATTTTGAATTCAACCACCAGTGGATCACAACCTCGACATCGATCGCCTGGTCGGCGCGCAACTGGTCTTTACGGCTGTGGTTCGAAATGAAGAAACGGATGGGGCGTGGACTGCGCAAAAGAATCCGTTACTGGTTCAGAGGGTGACAAGAATGGAGTGATGGAGAACTGGAGTGTTGGAGTAATGGACGGAATCCGCAACCCATCACTCCGCTATTCCAACACTCCATTACTCCAAATCTCCCTACGCGACTTTCGAGATTTTGGCATTCACCTCCGCCGAATAGCCCTTCTCCAACCACCAGTGGGCGATTTCACTACCCGTCGCAAACCACACGCCTTTGTGCGACTTCATATGGCCGATGATATCGGCCAAGGTCTTGGCGCGGCCGGCGCGGCTCGAGATATAGGGGTGGAACTGAAACGGACAAAATGTCGGCGCCAGGCTCGACTCTTCATAGAACTGGTCGAACATCCCTTTCCAGATAGCCAGAGTATCGTTGGGGTTGCCTGAGTCGCGATGGCCGTAGGCGCGGCCGTCGCCAAAGGGCTGGCGCGGCAGTTCGACGAGCTTTTTTTTGCCGCTCTGCCAGACAAACGGCAGATCGTGGGAAAACGAATTGCTGTTCCACAAGTAACCCTGCTCCATCAGTAGCTCGATGCTATTGGGACTCTGGGTACAGGAACGCCAGCCCACCGGCCGCTTCTGCGCCCGGTTGACAATCATGTCGGTGGTGCGCTTCATGACATCGCGTTCCTCGTCCTTGCTCAGATCGCGCGCCACCTCGTGATGATAGCCATGGCCGGCAATTTCATGGCCTGCGGCGATAATTGCCGCCACTGCGTCAGGATAGCGTTCGGCGATACCGCCGCAGGTAAGGAAGGTCGCCTTCACTTCGTGGGATGCGAGTATTCGCAGAATCCGATAAATGCCGGTGTTGGGACCGTATTCAGCTTGGGTATACTCCTCATGGTTGATCTTGCCGTTCTTGTCCGGCCGGACATCTTCGCCGCCTTGAAAGTCAAAGCTTAACAGCACCGCGATGCGGGCATCGCCGGGCCATTGAATCTTGCCGTTGCTGTGCATTTCTTGCAGTGACATAAATCCTCCTTGGTTGGGACCCTAGGTCGTGAATCAAAAATCGACAAATATCGTTGTCGGTCACCTATAGATATTCCACCGCCGTGACGCTTGCAAGTTAAATTTAGCCAACGCCGACCATGTCGATTCATTGGCGGCGCTTCACGTTGAAGGCGGCAAGGAAAGATTGTATAGAGAGGGCCGGACATTCCGGGGAGGCATTTCATGGCAGAGGGAAAATTCAATGTCGGCGGCGTCCTGCTTGACCGGCCGTTCAAGATTCGCCGGCTCGGTCATTTCGGTTTCAATCTGGCGAACATGGAAGCAGGCCGGCGTTTCTACGTCGACCTGTTGGGCATCAAAGTCTCAGATGTCATGGATTACTCGCGCCGCGCCACGAGTCCCGAACAGGTCGCCGGCCTGGGCGATGCCAACGGTTATTTTACCCGCTACGGCGGCGATCATCACGCCATGGTGCTTTTCCCCAAGCGGGTGCGCGATGCCCTGGGCCGCGCTGAAGCCTCTGGTGTGACGATCAACCAGATCACCTGGCAGGTGGGCAGCATGCGCGAAGTCGGCATGGCGATCCAATGGTTCAACGAACATGGCATCAAGCAGCAGCGCTCCGGCCGCGACATGCCGGGATCGAATTGGCACACTTACCTGCTCGACCCCGACGGCCACAGCAACGAGCTTTACTACGGCATCGAACAGATTGGCTGGGACGGTTACAGCAAACCCAAGAGCATGTACGACCGCGGCTTCGACAAGCCGCCCGAGCTGCCGCAAATCTCCGAGTTCGATGAAGTCGAACAGGCCAAAGCCAAAGGCATCGAGCCGACCACCGGCTATCGCCATGTCGACGACCTGCCGGCAACTTTCGATGTCGACGGCATCCTCTTGCCGCGCCCCTTCAAAATCGTCCGCTTAGGTCCGGTGTATCTGTTCGCTGACGATATGGCAGCGGCAGAAAAATTTTATCGCCAACGCATGGGCTTTACGCTGACGGAGGAAGTCATTTGGCAAGGCCATCGCTGTCTGTTCTTTCGTTGCAATACCGAACATCACTCGCTGGCGCTGTTTCCCATTGCGGCGCGCACGGCGTTGGGTCTGAGCGGCGAGAGCAAAAACGCCGCCCTCGGCCTCCAGCTCGCCAATTACCGCCAACTCAAGGACGCCGTGGCATTTCTACGCGGCCAAGGCGTGAAAGTCACGGATGCGATTCCCAGCGAGCTCCACCCCGGTATCGATCTCGCCGCCCACGCCAGGGATCCCGACGGCCACACGATCCAACTTTACTGCGCCATGGAACAGATCGGCTGGGACGGCAAACCCCGCCCGAAGGAACTGCGCCAGCCAAAACCCCTGAGCGACTGGCCGGCAACCTTGGAGGCAAACTCCGACGCCTACGCCGGCGAGCCGTTCCTCGGTCCCTGGGGATGATCCATATCGGTTATTCGAATGACGAGCACCGACCGAACTAGCAGCTGGGTCTCTTACAGTTGTCATTCCGAGGCGAAGCCGAAAAATCTCGTCCACGCAAGTGACAGAAAAGACGAAATCCTGAGCGGAGTTTATCCTGAGCATTGCCGAAGGGCTCAGGATGACGGCAATCGGACTTTCGCGATTTGCGACACAGTCTCTCAAGCGGAAAGGAATTTTCGGATTCAAAACAATTCAATTTTTTGCTGTGTTTTCGGGCTGCTCCTCACGCTCTCACTCCTGACTCCTTACCGCTCATCCGCCAATCCCTACCTGCCGAAATCAAGCGAAGCGCCGATCAACATCCGCGTCGGCACCTGCGGCACCTCTGGCGGTTTCATTCATTTTTACGCCGCTCTCGCGCACAGGCTTTTCGAAAAGTACGGCATCAAAGTCGAGCATGTCACCCTGCGCGGCGGCGCGGTCACCATAACCGCGCTGGCCTCCGACGGCATCCAATTTTTATATTGCTCCGCCGACCCGCAGATCCCGCGCATGGCCGCCGGCGCTGAAGCGAAAATCGTCAGCTCGCTGATCGTCGGCTTGCCCTGGGTATTGATGGGTAAGAGCGACATCAAGCGGCCCGCCGATCTCAAGGGCCGGACCATTCCGGTATCGCGTCCAGGGGGATTGACCGATCACCTCGCCAAAGCCGTGCTTAAGAAAAATAATCTGACCACCCAGGACGTAAAGCTCTTACATATTGGCGGCACCGGCCAACTGGAGCCATATAATGCCCTCTTGCAGGGCCTGGCCGACGCCGTCCTGCTCACCCCGCCCCTCGACGTGCGCGCCAAGCGTGATGGCTATCACTTGATCTTCAGCCTGAAAGAGTTGGACGTGCCGTCGATTTACAGTTCGATTTTGACCAACTATAGAACGCTCAAAGAACGGCCTCAGTTAGTCCAGCGCTTCGTCGCGGCGATGGGTGAGACGATTTATTTCGTCGAGAAGAACCCGGAACGCGCTACGCAAAGCCTAGGCAAAGCGCTCGCAATCAACGATCCCGAAATACTGCAATCCGCCTATCAAGCTTACGCGCGCAACCTGGTTAACCGGCGCATGACCGTGCCCGGCAAAACCGTAGCCGACGCCGTCGAGTTGGCGCGCGAGGAAGTGGCGCAGATCCGCCGCAAGCCCGAAGAGCTGTACGACAACAGCTTCACCGACAATCTAATTAAAAGCGGATCTCTAAAAGATCTATGGGGTACGATTCCGTAGGGGCGCAGCATGCTGCGCCCGCAAGCGCATAAATTGGACAAGGAGCACATCATGGAAGAAAAAGTTTCGTTTCAATCGGATGGATTGAAAATCGCCGGTCTCATCGATACCCCGGCCGAGCACAAAGCCGGCGAGCGCCGGCCGGCGTTCATCACGCTGCATGGCTTTGGCGGCAACAAGGATGGCCAAGGCCAAAAAGTCGTCGCCAAACAACTCAGTCAATGGGGCTACATCTCGCTGCGCCTGGACTTCCGCGGCTGCGGCGAGAGCGAAGGCGAACGGGGGCGAATTATTTGTCTCGATCAAGTAGCCGACACTCGCAACGCAATCTCGTACCTGGCGACCAGACCGGATGTCGACCCCGCGCGCATCGGCCTCATCGGCAGCAGCTTCGGCGCGGCGGTGGCAGTATTTACCGGCGGCGCCGACTCTCGAGTCGCCGCGGTGATCTCCTGCGGCGGTTGGGGCGACGGCGAACGAAAGTTCCGCGGCCAGCATCCTGGCCCGGAAAAGTGGGCCAAGTTCACCGCCATGCTCGAAGAAGGCAAACGCCACCGCGAACAGACCGGCAAATCCCTCATGGTGCCGCGCTACGACATCGTGCCGATCCCGGAAAAGCTGCGCAACCGCATGAGCGGCGGCTCGATCATGGAGTTCCCCGCCGAGACCGCCCAGAGCATGAACGACTTCCGCGCCGACGATCAGGTCGGCAACATTTCACCGCGGCCGCTCTTGCTCATCCACAGCGCCAACGACTCGGTGACGCCGACCTACGAGTCCATCGAAATGTTCAAGAAAGCCCGGCAACCGGCGGAACTGCACCTCTTGTCGGACGTCGATCATTTTACTTTTAACGAAGAAAATCCGCGGCTGACCAATATCGTGCGTGAATGGCTGGGGAAATATTTCCCGGTGAACAAGAATTAAACCGAAGAATCGGAGTCGGATTATCTCTCGCAAAGGCGCAAAGACGCCAAGTTCGGAAAATAATTTTCTTTCCTTTGCGAGCTTTGCGCCTTTGCGGGATAAAATTCCGAAATCGTCTTTCCAGAATACAGACAGGACACCACGTGCCAAAAATCGATCATCAACAACTTCTAAGCTTCTGCAACCAACTCTTGTCCATCGGCGGCATGGCAAAAGACGACGCCGCTTTAGTCGCTGAACTGCTGGTGCGCGGCGAGCTGCGCGGTTACGCCGGCCACGGCGTGATTCGCGTCAATCCCTATTTGAATTGGATCAAGGACGGCACCTATCAAATTAATGACAAGCCGGACATCGAGCGCGAAGGCAAGATCACCGCGGTGGTCGACGGCAAACATTACATCGGTCAAGTGGCCGCCCACTTCGCCATGGAGCTGGCGGTCGAGAAAGCGAAAACCCATGGCGCCGGCATCGTCTGCTTGCGCCGCGCCGGCCACACCGGACGGCTCGCCGACTACATGGAGATGGCCACCGACCAGGGAATGATCGGCATCGCCGCCGCCAGCGTCGGCTCGGCGGTCACCGCGCTCTACGGCGCCATGCAGC
>JBGTCC010000070.1:0-2800 GCA_041749055.1 Thermodesulfobacteriota bacterium
GCCCACGCACATCGTCGATGGGATCGATGGTCCGCGCTGCATCGCCGGCGATGGTGGCGATTAGCTCGGCGGATAGCGCCTTGCCGGTGGCGAGTTTTTCCGCGCCAATGCGGATTGGCATGGCCGATACCGCACCCACCGCCAGGCGCAGCTCCTGGCAAATCTCTTTTTCGAATCTCGCCAGCGCTGCAACGCCGGCGCAGGGGCGCTCTTCAGAGGAGCCGGTGGTGAATTTAACGTAATGACCGGTCATTCCTATTGGCAGCGGCGGAATAATGACGGCGGCAAGCAGTTCGCCCGGCTGAAGCGCGGTCTCGTAACTGCCGAGTTGAAACTCGCTGAGTGGAAGCTGGCGAACCTTGTCTGCGCTCATCAGTTCCACTCGCGCATCCATAGCGGCCAATACGGTCGGCGGATCGGACTGATAATCGCCATGGGCGAGATTGCCGCCGAGGGTGGCCATATTGCGGATGCGGATGTTCGCCACCACATGGCAGGCTTCGGCCAGGGCGGGATAGTGCGTCTTAACGGTTCCCGAGGTCTCGATCTCGTTGATTGTCGCCAGGGCGCCAATGCGCAGGCCTTGGACCGGATCGAAGGTGATCGCGGCGCCATCGCTGATTTTTTTTAAGTTGACCAGTAACTTGGGCAGCAACAATCCTTGCTTGATGATCGTCAGCAGCGCCGTGCCGCCGGCAACAGCTTTGGCGTCGCTATCGTTAGCGAGTAGCGCGCAAGCCTCTGACAGCGATCTCGGCTCAACCAAGTCAAACTGCCGCATCGAAAGCCATCCTCGATTCTCGATTCTCCAGCCGCGAACTCACTTCGCCGCCGGTCGCGGATACGTCCTTACACTATGCGTCAAGCCCATGCGCACCATCATTTCAGCGGTCTGGATGCTGGTCTTGAGCGCGTCCATCACCGGCACGCCGAGTTCTTTTTCCATTTCCTGGGGCGAGTATTGCACCGGCACCATGGTCACGCCCATGGGCACGATGACTTCGGCGTCACACTGGTCAATTAAATAGCGGGCGACTTCGATGAAGCGGCCGCGCATGGCATCGCGGTTCTTGGTGCTCTCGGGCAGAGGAATGCCGATGCCGCGGATGCCGACGACGTAGTCGGCGATCCGCCAGACATGCATCTGCTTGCGCATGAACGGCACGCTCTTGTCTTCGTAGGCGATCACGCCGAGCCGGTTGCTCAACTGCGCGCCCAAGTGCAGCACCGATTGGCCGGCGCCGATCACGGGTATCTTGACCAGATTGCGCGACAGCTCGACGCCGGCGTCCAAGGTGCCGAAGGGCACCACGGCGTCATAGCCGTTGGCCTCGGCTCTAATGGCGATCTCGGCGACTAGCGGACCAGCCGACAACGAATTGACCTGCGAGTTGGAGTGGCGAAAGAAAGTCGCTTTGATCACGTCGAAGCCGATCTCGGTGCCCGGCGAGGCGCATTTGAGCACGGCTTGGCGGCGCCGTTCGCCTTCTTCGGCAGGATATTCGCCCATGACGACCATGATTTTCATCGAGTTCTCCTGATTCCCGCAAATGACTGCGGCGAATATCCCGTATTCGTCAAAGACTTGTCAAACCGCGGTGGGACAAATTATCGCTTCAGTGATCTTGACAGCTTCGTCAGGGCAAGATTAATTGAGACTTCCTATGAGAATCTCCAACGGCGCTCTTGGTCACATCGTCCTCAATGTCGCCGACTTGAAGAAGTCGGAGCAATTCTACCGTACGGTTCTCGGCCTCAAGGTCTCGGCACGCAACTTACAAACCAAGATGACCTTCATGAGTTACGGCCGCGAGCACCACGACATCGCCCTGCAAGCTCTGCCAAGAGGCAAGAAGCATGTCAGCGGCAAAGGCGTGGCCAAGCTGCACCACTTCTGCTTCTATGTCGACAAGAACGAAATCATCGACCGGCTCTATCCGATCTTGAAGCGGCGCAGGATTCCGGTGGTCAGTGGTCCGGAGACTCTGGTGGTGGCGGGCAATCGTTCGGTGAGCTTTCTCGATCCGGACGGCAACCGTGTCGAAATCGCCTGCAACGCCAACAAATTCAAGTTCGATAATCGCGAGAAACGCTAGCCATGGAATGGAGCAATCCTTTGCAGCGAATCGCTTTTTACTTTGGCTTGATCGCGGCTCTGCTAATTGGCTCGGCGGCAACTGCCGCGGAGCGCGTGAGTATTTCCCACAGCGCCATAAGCGGTTCTCAGGCGGTGTTGTTCGTCGCCCGGGATGCCGGTTTCTTCAAAAAATACGCCCTCGACTTACAGATTCTCTTTGTCGCCGGCGCCCCGCCGAACATTGCTGCGTTAGTATCGGGGGATCTCGATCTGACGATATTCGCCGGGCCGGCCGCGGTGTCCTCCAACTTAGAAGGCGCCGAGACCGCGGTGCTGGCGACTTTCATCAACACCATGGAGCACTCGATCATCACCCGGCCCAACCTAAAATCCGTGGGCGACTGGAAAGGCAAGAAGGTTGGCATCGCAAGGCCGGGGGCGACCGACGACTACGGGATTCGCGTGGCTTTCAAGAAATGGGGCGTCGACGCCGATAAAGATATCACCATGCTCTCGGTGGGCACTCAGCCGTCGCGGCTCGCCGCCGTGCAAACCGGTCTGGTCGATGCAACGCTACTACAGCCGCCGTTTTCCACCCGCGCCAAGCAGGAAGGGCTGCATGAGTACGGCAGTTTGGGTAATCTCGGTCTGGATTATCTCGGCACCTCGCTGGCCACCACCCGGCAGACGATTCAACGAAAAGAAGCCGTGGTGCGGCGCTTC
>JBGTCC010000071.1:0-9249 GCA_041749055.1 Thermodesulfobacteriota bacterium
GGTGACGCGCGGGCGCAGCGCGCGAAACGCCGGGTCCAAATATTTATCGCTAAAAGTATCTAAATTTTCTTCGACATGGCCGTCGGCATCGATGACTCGCATGGAAAACACCTCCGTGATGATTGAGCTGTATTACTTGGCTCTGCGAGTTGTCAAGCAGGTCTGTGTGTGCAACACAATCATTACGCACCGCTGTGTCCCATGGTCCGGGTAAATTCTTCATTACAAAACTGTTGGGGTTTGCTACAATGACGTGGTTCTGAACCTTGGTAGCTGCCGGCGTTGAGCGCAAGAGTTTTCGATCGATCCATATGGCCGACATTTTTATCAGTTACGCAAACGAAGACCGAGAGACTGCCGGGCAACTCGCCCGAGCTCTGGAATCGGCCGGCTTGAGCGTGTGGTGGGACCGCCGCATCCCCGCCGGCCGCACTTGGCGCGCCGTGCTCGAAGAGGCGCTGCAGGGCATGCGCTGCTTGATCGTGCTTTGGTCGGAAAACTCGTTAAAAAGTCCATGGGTCCTGGAAGAAGCCGAAGAGGCACGCCGGTTGGAAAAACTGCTCTTTCCAGTGCTCATTGAAAATGTCGCGCCGCCGGTGGGGTTTCGCGCAATCCAAGCGGCTAGCTTGATAGACTGGGACGGTTCCGCCGATGCGCCGGCAGTCCGGTTGTTGATCGCTGACCTAAAAGCATTGCTGGGCGATGCCAAGCGACCGATTAGTGAGCCGCAAGTCGGTGATGCCATTTGGCGCGCACCTGCAAGCGAAGAGATCCCACTGCAATATCCCTTGCGGCGGATGTTCGTGGGCCACTGGAAGAAGTTAGTTGGTGGTGGAGCCGCCCTTGCCGGAGTTCTCGTGGCGCTACAAATTTCAATGCCTGGTCGAATCGCACGCGAAACTGAATCGGTGGAGCCGGTTCACGACCCAGCGCCGTCTCAACCGCCGGCGCGTCGACTGACTGCGATCATCATCGATGGAACGCGCCGCCAGTTGAAGCCCGCCGACAACTTGGCGCTCACACTGCAGGGACAATACTCCGATGGGACGAAGGGTGATGTCGCGGGTCCAGTCGATTGGACGAGCAGCGATGCTAGCGTTGCGGTTGTCGATACGCAAGGGAAGGTGAAGGCGTTACAGCCGGGCATGGCCGAAATATCGGCGCGCCAAGGAGAGCTTGTCAGTGCGTCATGGACCGTGGCAGTGAAATCAGACGAAAAAATAGTCAGAGACATCCCAGCCGTCAGAATGGTGAAACTTGAAATCCTGCCTGCGCGCAAAGAACTGCTCGCGAACGACAAAGTCGCGCTGCGTGTGCGAGGCCGCTATTCCGACGAGAGTGAAAAGCCGATCACCCGCGACTTGCGGTGGCAAATCAGCGATCCGACCATCGCCGCGATAACGCCGGAAGGTCAACTCAGCGGCTTGCGGCCGGGCCGAGTCGAGGTCGCGGTGCGCGCCGGCGAAGTCACCAGCGCTCCGGTCACCCTTGTCGTCAAGGAGTTGCCGAAAAAAGCGCAGGTCGAAACCCCTTTGGCGAAAACACCCACTGAAACAATAGCCGTAGCGCCCGCGCCAACGGAGGCGGTCAAGGCAAGGCTCGGACCTTACATCGCGCGCGCCAAAAGCTTACGCGAGCAGGGACAATATGCAGCGGCGTTGGCGGAGTTAAAAAAAGCGGCCGCGCTCGATCCGAGTAACGCTGAGATGGTTAACGAGCTCGAAAAAACCAAAAGAGCCTGTGCCGCAGAGAGAAGTCTAGGCCAGCGAATCGACTGCTGAAAGAACTAACTAGACCGGCAATTTGCACTCGGACGTTAACGCCGCCGCCGTTGAAAATCCTCGGCTTCATCACGCCGGGCGCGATCGCCTTCCTCTTCCAACTTGTAACCCACCGATTCGGCGCCGGTGAGGATCGCCTCCCAATCGCGCGGACTCGCCGCGGTAGCGCGTAATCCCCGTGAAATTTCTGCGCGAATCTCTCCCGACGGATCCCAAAACCGTCCCTGAGTAGTGCTGGCGATCGTGTAGTCGAGCCAGTCGCGCAGGCCGGTTAAGGCAGCGGTGATTTCCTTGGCCCCCTCGTTGCGCTGATTGTCGCTGGGTTGATTTTGTTTGGCGCGCTCGGCGCGAAGCTTGCGCAGATCATCCAACAAGAGGGTGTCGGCGCCGGAGTTTTTTAGCTGGCTTTCAGTCTCTGCGTTGAGATCGAAGGCAATGCCGCGTTCGCGCGCCAGCGTACCCACTCGCCGGGGCGCTACACCTTCGCGCAGCGCGTAGGAAACTTCCTGCAGGGTAAAAACGTTGGCCGGAGGCGCCGACGGCTGGACGCGGAGCAGAGTCAGCCCGCGGTAGAGCCGCGCGACATAGTCGTCCTTAAGACGAGTGAGAGCTTTGTCGTAGGCAATTTTGGCCTCGGCGTATCGCCCCGAGTTATAGTGCGCGCGCCCGACATAGGTCCAGATACTTTTGCGCGGCGGCGGCGAATCGACAATGTAACCGGGATCGGCTTGCGCCACACGATCGAAATAAGCGACGGCATTATCCGGCTCGCCGCGCAATAGCGCTTGCCGCCCGGCTAAGAAGGCGGTGCTTGATCCAGCGCATGCGGCAATCGCTAAACAAGACGCTAAATATAACAATCGAATGTGCATGGCTGAGCGATAGGATAGCGCGCTTGGGGGAAAAGACAATAAGCCGCGGCCGATCGAACAGCGCCAAATCGCTTTCGGTGTGTGATTTGCCGGCTTGTGGGCTTGAGACCCTTCTGCTAAGGACAAATGGCAATTACCGTCATGCGTTTCTTTCCCACACCCTGGTTGATCGCCGCGTTCGCTTTCGTCGTGCTCGGTTTTTCGCGCGGGCTGCATTCTTCCTTCGGTGTTTTTAACGTTGCTTTACTCGATGCCTTCGGTTGGAGCAGGGGGGCGACGGCGGGGATATTTTCCATCGTCCTTGCTGTCGATGCGCTGCTTTCTCCTGGAGCTGGTTATTTGCTTGACCGTTACGGCACCAGGAAAATTGCCATTGCCGGCTGTCTCACTCTGGTGGTTGGGCTTTTTCTTAGCAGCCAGGTGTCGGCGCTGTGGCAACTTTATATCGGCTTCGGCCTCGTGCTCGCCACCGGATTCACCTTGACGGGCATGGTGCCGCATATTTTTCTGATCTCGGAATGGTTTTCGGCCAATCGCGCTTCGGCCATCGGCGTGGTTTACGCCGGCAGCGGCGTCGGTATCATGTTGTTGGCGCCGCTCAGCGAATGGCTGCTTTCCGGCTATGGCTGGGAGCGCACTTTCGAGATCTACGCGGCGATGGTGTTGATCGTGCTGCTGCCCATCGTGTTGTTTTCCTATCAACCGGGGCCGCACGGCCATAGCGGCGGTCATCGTGGACTGAAGAAAAACGAGGAGAAGCAGTGGACCGCCAAGCTGGCGTTGCAGAGTTTGCAGTTCTGGCTGTTGTTTATCGCCCGCATCGGCGCGGCCTGCGGCACGACTGTCATCGTCACCCATCAAGTCGCCCATGTCGTCGATGTCGGCTTTAGCAAACTAATGGCGGCGTCGATTTTTGGTTTCGCCGGCATCACCAGCAGTTTCGGCCGGGTGATTTTCGGCTTCATCGCCGACCGCTTGACCAAACAGGCGGCGTATACGCTCAATATCGCCATGACCGTCGTAGGGGTCGGCGCTTTGATGATGCTGCGCGATCCGAGTCAAGCCTGGCTGCTTTATGTTTATGTGATTTTTTTCGGCATCGGTTTCGGCTCGCGGGCGGTGATTTTTTCGTCGCTCACCGCCGATATCTTTTCCGGCAAAGGTTTCGGTTCGATCCTTGGCTACTCCACCGTCGCCGTCGGTGTCGGCGGCGCGTTGGGCTCTTTCTTTGGCGGCGTGTTCCATGACTGGACCGGCAGCTATACGATGTCGTTTACGCTTTCCACCTTGCTACTGGCGATCTCCGATATTTGCATCTGGCTCGCCGCGGTTCCGGCGGTGGCGCAGTACGACCAGCGGCTGTGGGGACGGCATTCATAAACGTTCCAATCGTTCCATAAGTTCCAATTGTTCCAACCGCGGGATTCGACGCTGACGGATTGCCTTCGCCTTGAGGGCGTGGTCAGAAGTTGCTAGTTTACCCAATTCAAATATGGATGCTCGGCTGCGCGACGGCATACGTCTATTTAACGACCAGAAATTCTTCGATTGCCACGAGGTCCTGGAAGAGTTCTACCGCGACAGCGAGGCGGAGAATAAGCCGTTTCTCGAAGGCTTGATCAAGCTGGCGGCAGCGTTTCGTATGTTTGTCGACTTCGCCGAAGTGAAGGGGGCGGTGCGGGGGATTTATCAGGCGCTGATTCGCTTTGAACACTATCAGCCGGCGTTTCTCCAAGTGCGGGTGAAGGAGCTTTGCTGGGAGGCCGAGGCTTGGGCCAAAGCGGCCGAGCCGCCTGGCGCGACGCCGTCGGCAGCGAACATTCCGAAAATCCAGCTGCAGCGTTTCAGCCTCTTTTCATGACTGCTCAACCGCTCAGCGAAAAGCTCGCTCAGTTCCTGCGTGGGACCTGGACGGGCAGTAAGCGCATTCAAGGCATCCAGGGCGGCGCGCGCGCCTATCTCCTGGCTCTCGCGGCGGCCGATGGCCGGCGGCCGATGCTGGTGATCGCGCCGAGCGCCAACCAGGCGGAAACTCTTTACGACGACCTGGCGTTTTTTCTCGGCGAGGAG
Source organism: Thermodesulfobacteriota bacterium (assembly GCA_041749055.1). GTDB lineage: Bacteria > Desulfobacterota > Binatia > UBA9968 > UBA9968 > DP-20. The sequence goes on from JBGTCC010000071.1 coordinate 4,724, forward strand.
CGCGGTTTGGCGCCGTTGCGCCGCCGGCTCCATCTGTTTCCATCCTGGGAAGTCTTGCCCTTTGAAAATCTCTCGCCCCATCCCGAAAACATCGCCGGACGTTTGGAAGGGCTCTACAAGCTAATCGAAGAGCCGGCGCCGATCTTGATCGCCACGCCGGCCGCGTTGATGCAGCGGGTGATTCCGAAAGAGGCGTTAAAAAAATCCTATCTCTATGTTGTCGTCGGCCAAGATTTGCCGCGCGAGGGGTTGCTCGATCATCTGATCCATTGGGGTTTTCAAAATGTCCCGTTGGTCGAGGAGCGCGGCGATTTCAGCGTGCGCGGCGGCATCGTCGATCTGTTTCCGCCCGGCTATGGCCGGCCGATTCGCCTCGAATTCGACGGCGACCGCTTGGAATCGATTCGCGAGTTCAGTCCCGCCAATCAGCGAACCGAGGCGGTGCAGGAAGAATTCATACTGCTGCCGATGAAGGAGTTCGCGCTCAAACGCGCCGGCATCGACGAATCGATCAAGCGTTTGGAGCAGCGCGCCCTGGAGTTGGAAGTTGACCGGCGCGAGCGCCAAGCGCTGCTCGAATCGCTCCGCGAAGGCATCCCCGTGGCCGGCGTGGAATTCTTGCTGCCATTTTTTTGTCCAGACTTGGTGCCGGTGACTTCCTATATGCCGGCCAATACTCTGGTCTGGCTCGATGGCGCCGACCGCGTCGAGGCGGAAAGCGAGCGCTTTGGCCGGCATGCCTGGGCCCGCAGCCGGCAGGCCAAAGAAGATCACCGCCTGGTGGCGCCGGTGGAGCAGCTATACATAAACGAACATGAGTGGCGCGCCACGCTTGAGCCGTTTTCCGCCATTCACGGCGAAGCGTTGATGCTGCTTGCCGCCGCGGAAAAGGCCCAGGCGACGACGTTGAACGTCGAGTCTTTTCTGACCAGCGATTTGCGCCAGGATCCGGCGCTGCACGGCAAGGATGTTTCGCTGGCGCCGCTAGTCGAACGTTTGAAATCTTGGAGCAACGAGAAAGTCATCTTCGTCGCGCCGACCAAGGGTGATGCGGTGCGCTTGCGCGAGCTCCTGGGTGGCTACCAAGTCGAAGTGGCGCTACTTGAGGATTCCATTCCTACGGTGCTGGCGCGCCCGGACATCGCGCGAGGAATTGTTCTTGGCAATTTGAATCAAGGCTTCCGCCTGCCTGAGGAGCAGCTCATCTGCGTCACCTTCGATGAGATCTTCGCCACCCGCAAGCGCCAGCCGACCACGGCGACCAAGAGTTATCCGAGCCATTTTCTCTCCAGCCTGAGCGAATTGAAGCAAGACGATTACGTCGTCCATCTCGACCATGGCATCGGTGTTTACCGCGGCCTCAAGTTTCTTAAGGTGGCCGGCGTTGAGGGTGAATTTCTCCATCTCGAATATGACGCGGGCGACCGGCTTTATTTACCCGTCGACCGCATCAACATGGTGCAGAAGTACATCGGTGGCGATGGCGCCCAGCCGTCGCTCGACAGATTAGGCGGCACGGCGTGGGAAAAAGTCAAAGCCAAGGCGAAAAAAACCGTGCTCGCCATGGCCGAAGAGCTGGTTCAACTCTACGCCCTGCGCGAAGCGCGTGGCGGCACGGCGTTTGCGCCGCCGGACAACATGTACAGAGAATTCGAAGCGGCCTTCGAGTTCGAAGAAACGCCGGATCAACAGCGCGCCATCGACGACACCCTGGCGAGCATGCAGAGCCGCAAGCCGATGGACCGCTTGGTGTGCGGCGATGTCGGCTACGGCAAAACCGAAGTCGCCATGCGCGCGGCATTTCTCGCTGTCGAGGGCGGCAAGCAGGTCGCGGTCTTGGCGCCGACGACGATCTTGGCGCAGCAGCATCTGCAGACCTTTCGCCATAGATTCCGCAATCACCCGGTGCGCATCGAAATGGTCAGCCGGTTTTTGACCAGCAAAGAAATCGCGCAAGTTCTCAGCGACACCGCCAAAGGCCAGGTCGATATCGTCGTCGGCACGCACCGTTTGTTACAGAAGGATGTCGACTTCAAAGATTTGGGGCTGGTGATCATCGACGAAGAGCACCGTTTCGGCGTGGTGCACAAAGAGCGGCTGAAAAAAATGCGCGCGCTGGTCGATGTCTTGAGTCTCACCGCGACGCCGATCCCGCGCACCTTGCACATGTCGCTGGTGGGCATTCGTGACTTAAGCATCATTGAAACGCCGCCGGTGGACCGGCTGGCGATTCAAACCTATGTCACCCGTTATGACGATCGGGTGATCCGTGACGCCATCCTGCGCGAGATCGAACGCGGCGGGCAAGTCTTCTTCTTGCACAACCGGGTCGAGACTATAGATCGACTTGCGCTCAAATTGTCCGAGCTCGTGCCCGAGGCGAAGATGGCGGTGGGCCATGGGCAGATGCGGCCGAAAGAGCTGGAAAAAGTCATGGTCGATTTCCTCGAAAACAAGACGCAGGTCTTGGTCTGTTCGGCGATCATCGAGTCGGGCCTCGACTTTCCCAACGCCAACACGATCGTCATCAACCGCGCCGACCGTTTCGGCTTGGCGCAGCTCTATCAGTTGCGCGGCCGGGTCGGGCGCTCGCACCGCCACGCATTCGCTTATTTATTGATTCCCGGGGAGCATGCGATCACGCCCGACGCCGAGCGTCGCTTGCGCGCATTGCAGGAGATCGACGGCCTGGGCGGCGGCTTCAAGCTGGCGCTGCACGATCTCGAAATCCGCGGCGCCGGCAATCTGCTTGGCGATCAACAATCAGGGCAGATCACCGCGGTGGGGTTCGAGCTTTACACCGAGATGATGCAGGCGGCGATTCAAGAGCTCAAAGGCGAAGAAATTCTGCCGGATGTCGATCCGGAAATTCGCTTGGGCATCTCGGCTTACTTCCCCGATAACTACATGCCCGACGCTAACCAGCGGCTGTATTTTTACAAACGCTTGGCGAGTCTGAAGAACGCCGCCGAGCTCGACGAGTTGAAGGCCGAGATCGAAGACCGCTTCGGTCCCTACAGTGAAGTCGTCGACAATTTATTTCTGGTGATGCATCTGCGCCGAGTGCTCAAAGAGTTCCTCGTCCAGCAGATCAGCTTCTCCGACGGCAAGATATTTTTGCTCTTTCATCCTGATTCGCCGGTCAAAGTCGACAAGCTCCTCGAACTGATTCACAAGCAAAAAAGTCGTTTTCGTTTGGCGCCCGACGGCCGCCTATCGTTCGTGCCGAAGCATTCAGACTGGCAACCCTTGGCCAGTGAAGTTATCGAGTTGCTCCATGCGATTCGCGAAATTCCGGCTCCCCAGAAAGCTCAGTGGATACCTGAGGGGGACAAGAAGATTGGAGTGTTGGAGTAGTGGAGTAATCGGGGGGCTCGGCCCATTTCTCGAATACCCCAGTACTCCAATTCGGTTCAAGCCACGTTGCTTCAACTATGACGTCTGATGAAATCGCGCCGGCGCCGAGCCGCATGATGCAACGCTGCTATCCGTGGGTGGTCATCGGCGTGGCATTTCTCACCGTGGCCATGGCGTTCGGCGCGCGCAATGCCTTCGCGGTGTTTCTCATCGCGGTTATCGAAGAGTTTCAGTGGAGCCGCGCGCTCGCCTCGGGCGCCTTGATGGTGGGTTCCGTGGTTTGGACGGTGGTGGCGCCGGTGATCGGTAATCTGCTCGACCGCTATGGACCGCGACCGGTGCTGACTGGGGGTGCGCTGATCATGGCCGCGGGGTTCATCGTCAGCGGGCTGGCCGACACGGTGGTCGAATTTTATCTCGGCATGGGCATTCTGGTCGGCGCCGGCTTCGCCGCCCTGCCGATGACTTCGCAGGCGACCTTTCTCGCCAATTGGTTCGTGCGTAAGCGCGGCATGGCCATCGGCCTGGCGGCTTCCGGCATCGGTCTGGGCATACTCATCGTCGTGCCGCTTACTCAATGGCTGATCGCCAACTTCGGCTGGCGCCAAGCGTTCTTCATTCTCGCCGGATTATTGATTTGTCTGGTGGCGCCGGCGAATTTTTTCTTGCAGCGCCAGCGGCCGGAACAAATGGGACTCAAGCCGGACTTCGGCGCCTATGAGGGACCGGTGCCGACCGGCCATGGCCATGGCGGCAACGCCGGGGCTCAGGGGATCACGCTCAAGCAGGCGCTGCGCACGACGCGCTTTTGGTCGTTTGCCGTCGGCGTGCTATTCGGCGCGATGCCGCTGCATATGGTCTTGATTCACCAAGTGGCGGCGGTCAACGACGCCGGCTATTCCAAGGAGGTTGGCGCCTTCGCCCTAGGCTTGATCGGTTTGTTCACCGCGCCCAGTATGATTCTCATGGGGTTGCTCGCCGATCGCATCGGCCCTGCGCGCTGTTACGCTCTCGGCTCGGCGTCGCTGATGCTTGGCATCGCGTTATTGATGATGATCGGTTTCTCACAGCAGGCCTGGCTGCTTTACGCTTTCCCGCCGTTGATCGCCTTCGGTTTTTCGTCGCGCCAGTCGCTCTATCCGACCATCGCGGCGGATTTATTTCACGGC
>JBGTCC010000072.1:0-3566 GCA_041749055.1 Thermodesulfobacteriota bacterium
TCGTCGGCGCGGTGCCGTAAAGCTTGCTGGGATCGTTGGCCGGCACCAGGACCCGGTGAGCGTCGGGGTTGATACTGTCGACGGTGCTCCAGCTCTGGCCGCCGTCAGTGCTGCGCAAGAATCCGCCAACTTCGACAGCGACGTAGATGACGTTCGGATCCTTCGGATGAAACGTGATGCTCTTGGCATGGGCCAGATGCGGCTCGCCGGGGAACGTCCATTTCTCGACGCCCGGAACATTGCGCAGGTTCGGCAGCTCGGTCCAGCTCTTGCCGAGATCGTCGCTGAAATATAAATGCGCCGGCTGGGTGCCCGCATAAATGCGCGGCTTGCCATTGACGATCTGCGTGGCCATGGAATAGATTTCTTTTTCGCCGATACCGCTGTCGCGCCGCTCCCAGGTTTTGCCGAGATCGCTGCTGGCGTAGATTTCGCAGCTGTAAGTGCCGCCGAACAGCGTCTTGGTCGTCGGCTCGAAGATAATCGAACTAAAATGTTTGCCCGGCACCATGGTCGCTTGCTGCGCCCAGGCGCCGCCATTTTTTTGGAAAGAAAAAATCCCATCCACCGTGCCGACAAGTAGCTTATCCGTCTGCGTCTCACCGTTGGTGAGCAATTGGCCTCCAGGCGATAGACATACAAACATAATTGGTCTCCTCCCTTGGGTTAGGAAAATTTTGGGTTAATAACCAAAGTCCACGAACCATCGAGTCCGTGACTGACTCTACTGAACCTCCGGCTATCTCGTCAAGCCGAATAAACTACAGTAGGGCCTCAGGTCGGCAAGATCCCTCATGGACATTGTCCAATTCGAGTTCGGTTCGCACCACACCTGGGCTGGTCGCATCGCCGGCTAAGGCCGCTCCTCGATAGGCTCTGCTTGGAACAAAATATCAGTGGCGCAGTCTAATTACTTACAGTAGCGAAAATGGCGACATTCATAAATAAAACTGGCTTCTACTTGGCGTTAAATCAATTGACCGGAATTTAAATTAAGATTAAATACAAGGACTTCTACCGGGACATGTTCGATCAACAGGTCAAGAAAGCCGAAATGGACACGGTGTTTACCGAGTACGCTCGGAATTCGTATGGCCCTTGCGCCGCAGATCCGCTTTCTCATGAAGAGCTTCGTAGCCTGGGCGTCTTCTGGTTCAGTGAAACGCCTCCTGATTTCATCCCGGGGCGCGGGCACCGTCCCATTGTGCCTCCTTTGGGCGGCGCCCGCGATGTTTTCGTCACGCGCATGCATGTGCGCCACGACGCCGAACACTTCCCGGAAGATCTGGTGCTGCAAGAAACCGCCGATCGCAATAACTTTCAAGCACGCTACATCATGCGCCATCCGTGGAAGGGCGAAGAGCAGTCCTGCCCAGCCACGGAAGACTACCGTCGCGAAGTGCAGCGGCGCCAGGAAAACGAAGCGCGCCAGCCGGCCGATCTCACCGGCTGGAAGCTCGCTGACATCCGCCAACAAATGAACCTCCGCACCGCTGACGCCGGCGACGACGCCAAGTGGTGGCAAAAACTTTGGACGCGTTAACCGCGGCGGCGTGAGATAGGCTCACGTTCGTTGCCTCCCACACAACGCCCAGGCCGCAAGGCTTGGGCGTTGTGCGTTTAAGGTCATTAAAATCATGTATCGGATTATTTCCCGCAAAAGGCGCAAAGACGCCAAGGTCGGAGGGAAGGATAATTCCTCTTACGAATCCATTCGCAATTTTCCGGCCTCTGCGAGCATTGCACCTTCTTGCCGACGTGCCCCCGGGCCATGCCAGCCAATGGAAGCTCACGCGCAAAATACTTCGACGCACAGTGGGCGGTTTTCAAGAACGGCTCGAAGTCGATCCGGGCGACGGTTTCGCGCCCTACTACGTCATTCCGATGCAAAGAATAGATTGATTTGGTCGATCGTCAAAACCACAATAGCCGAACGGGCCATCCTGATTGCCGCCGGGCTGATGCTGGGCCTATCTGAATCTCATACAAGACGTAATCGGCATCAGCCTATTTGGCTCGGCTGGGCTTTACAGTAGTGGCGGCGCAGAGCCCCGGCGGTTCGAGAAGCTATAAATAGGTAGTTTACGATCTTCGCCCGATTAGAAGGCCTTGAACGAACAGCTGCAAGCGCTCACGCTCGCTTGGCTCGCAGCGCAGAAACTCGACACCGGCGACTTGATTGTGCCAATGGCGCAGCACCGCGAGCTCGACGATCACCGGCGCGGCCTCTTCGGACACCTTGAGTTCCAGCCGCATGAGCGCACGCTTGGTGAGCTCACTCGCCGTGGTGAACCTGCAGCCGCCCATGGAAATATCCGTCACGCTGCCGGCGCCGTCAAACCGATCGCCGCGAAACTGCACCGGGAAATTCATCCCCATCCGGTCGTATTCGCGATGGTCCGCGCGGAGCCGCAGGTAGGGCACGCCCCACTGAAGAGAACGAAAGCGCAGGCCGCAGATCTGGCACTTGAAGGGATAAATGAAAAACCAGCCCGCCAGCGACTCCCTCAGTCCGGTTCTGACAACGCGCCGGACAAACTCGCGGCAACAACTCGGACACTTCACTTGTGACATGGCCGAACTCTCCACTGACTAGACGGCATCGTTTTTTTCACAGCTAACCCTCAATGTAAGTTTGCCGCCACGGGGTAACCGGCAAACTTTTAATCGGCGCTTTCGCAACGATCTCAAATGCGGCCGGACAAAACAATTAGGAAGGTTTAGCAGACCTGCCGAAACGGCGCCACGCGGACAAACCTGCCATCCGCAGGCAGGTTGTCTCAAGGCCGGTCCCCATGACGCCGAGCAGTTTGGAGCGCACGAGCTACCACCTGGCATAGTGCCTCTTAAAATGAAGGCACTTATTCTTCGATCTAACTATCGGCCTCGAACTACCGGAAGGATACATCACAGAAACACGGATATCCTAGCGGGGCTCCCACGCAACCCAATGGGAAATAGTTTTTCACCACGAAGGACACAGCGCGGCGCAGCCGCAACCGAAACTCGGATTATCTACCGCAAAGACGCAAAGGGCGGAAAATAAAATGGTGATGACCGTTCGTAAGAGTCCTATTTTTTTCCTTTCCGAACTTGGCGTCTTTGCGGCTTGGCGAGAGGAATTTCCGAATCCGAGAATCTTCGACTCCCGGAATACTAAATCCGCTCGCTATGACAAACATGTTGGTGTTAGTTTTTGGATGGCAATGCAATACGAAGATCACGAAGTTCGGAGATTTGGTCATCCGAACCCTTCGTGTCCTCCTTCAAAAATACACGTGCAGCGATGATCTGCGCATCGATAACGACTCTCTGTTCCGTCATACCGGCACAGGCCGGTATCCATCCCCCCTCCCGCCCCTGGATGCCGGCCTGTGCCGGCATGACGAGTCTATGGAATGAACCCTCGGGAGGGGGCTTCCGGCATTTTCATGATCTGTAGACGAGCGCAAGCTCATGAAACACTTCGTGGTGAGTTACTCCCCCGAGAAACTACCGACAGCGTGAGACACTCCACTTGCGGGCTACTCAGATAGCAGTTTCTTCATGCGATCGGCAATCTCGCG
>JBGTCC010000073.1:0-8553 GCA_041749055.1 Thermodesulfobacteriota bacterium
CTCGGACAGTCGCCACTGGCGCATGCTGCGCAATCGCGAGTTCGATTGCGCCGAGCTGTCAATGTCGAATTATTTGATGGCCAAATACATCGGTCTGCCGTTCATCGCTATTCCAGTATTTCTGCATCGCCGTTTTCGCCATGGCTTCGTGTTTTTGAATACTAGCAAAGGCATTACCAAACCCAGCGATCTGATCGGCCGCAAAGTCGGCCTGCGAAATTTCCAAGCGACGGCTAATTTATGGATTCGCGGTATTTTAGAACATGAATATGGCGTCCCCCATCGCAGCTTGAACTGGCTCAAGCAAGATGACGAAGAAGTCGACTGGACGCCGCCGGCGGATTTGAAAATTCAGCGCATCCCTGCCGGCAAGAGCATCGACACGATGCTGATCGACGGTGAGATCGACGCCCTGATCCATCCTGAGCTGATTCAGCCGATTCTCGATAAAGACCCGCGAGTCACTCGTCTGTTCCCCAACTATCGTGATTTGGAAATGGACTATTTCAAACGCACCGGAATTTTCCCGATCATGCATACCACAGCGATTAAGCGGGAGATCGTCGATAAGTATCCATGGGTGCCGCTAAATTTATATCAAGCCCTGGAAGCGTCGAAGAAAGCCGCCTACAAGCGCATGGAAAACCCACGCATCGTGCCGCTCGCTTGGTTCCGCACGTTCCTCGAAGAACAGGAAGAATTGCTTGGGTCCGATCCATGGGTTTACGGGCTCGGCGATGTCAATCGCAAGGCGCTCGAAACCTTGATGCAATATTCCCAGGAACAGGGCTTAATCGGCCGCAAGATGGCTTTAGACGAACTATTCATCACCAGCGAGGCCCACTCCTAAGAACCGAATCGCGACAGTGACGCGGCAATTCCGCCCGATACCATCGCGGATGCGGTTATTTTATGTTTGCGACAACCCTGCGCCGCCTACTCGCAAGAAATCGACATCCGCCCCGCGCATGAAACCTTCTAGCCCCTACTCATTTTTAAGATTGAACTTACGCCGCTATTGGCGTAAATTTTCGCCACTTAAAGATTGCGCCAGGAATGCTTCGGTAACGCATCCGGCGGAGGAGACAACATGTTTGGCAAAGGCGTATTTCAAGCGGAAGAAAATCTCCTGCGCGAGATCATCCGCAGTGTCGACAAGAAAATCGATTACTCCGCCCGCGAAAGCGAAGGAAGCAAATTCACTCTGCACCTCAAGCTCAAGAACCATGAAGGCGATGTCATGCTCGACCTCGAAGACTTGCAGACCGCCAAGCAAGACCAGATTCGCCGCCACCAGATCCGCCAGAAAATAAAGGCGCGCTGCGATCACCTGGATCCGTCCCGCTATGGTGCTGACATCCTTGGCCTGCAATCGGCGCGAATATTGAAAACCGCGCCCAAGCTAGAACCGATGGCGCAACGCGGCTTTAACCGCGCCGGACCGCGACGTTAATCGCTCATAAGCTAGGTTGCGTCGTTCTCTTAACGTGCGGTAAAACAGTCGAGGCGTTATGGCAAATGCGGAATTGATACGTCGTGCGTTAGCAACCCATGGTCAGTTAATCATGCCGGGGGTTTACGACGCTCTCAGCGCGAAAATTGCCGCCCGCGCCGGCTTTGAAGTTACTTTTATTACCGGTTACAGTTTATCAGCGACTTTACTCGGCGAACCCGACTTTGGCTTGTTGACTCAAACCGAAGTCGTCAGCGCCGCCCAACGAATCTGTTCGGTTATCGATATTCCTGTGATCGTCGACGCCGATACCGGATATGGCAACGCTATCAACGTCATTCGAACTGTCCAAGACCTGATCCGCGCCGGTGCCGGGGGCATGTTCTTAGAGGACCAGGTCTGGCCAAAACGCTGCGGTCACATGCGCGGCAAACAAGTGATTCCCTTGGAGGAACAGCTCAACAAACTGCGCGCCGCGGTCGAAGCAAAAGGCCAGAATGACTTTTTCATCGTCGCCCGCACCGACTCCCGCCAAGCGCTAGGCCTCGACGAAGCGATCAAGCGCGGTATCGCCTTTAAAAACACCGGCGCCGACGCGGTATTCATCGAAGCACCGGAATCCAAAGAAGAAATGCGTGAGATCGCCAGACATGTCAAAGGCCATCTGGTGGCCAACATGTTGGAACGCGGCGTAACCCCGCTGATGGCGCCAAAGGAATTAAAGGAGCTTGGCTTTGACTTGGTTGTGTGGCCGTTGGCGCCACTCTATGCAGTGGCGAAGTCGCTCACCGATGTTTATACGACTTTGCGCAAGGAAGGATCAACACTGTCGATTCTCGATCGCCTCATGCCGTTTGATGAGTTCAACGGTATTGTCGGCTTGAATGAGAAATATTTGCTTGACGCTAAATTTAAAACTTAGCCTAGGGAATTGGCACTAACCGCAGTCGAGCTAAATACCTAGAGCCGCATCGGCATCAGGACATAAAGATAACCATCGACACCGGCTTTTCGGATGACGCTTGGGCTGAGTTCATCTTTCAATTCAAATTCGATCTCTCCCTCACCGCCCAATACCGCCAAAACATCTAATAAGTATCGGGCATTGAAACCGATGGCGATGGTTTTGCCTTTATAGTCAGCCTCCACTTCTTCCACCGCTTCACCAAGATCTGGATTATTCGCCGAGATCGACAGTTTGCCGTTGGCAAACTCCATTTTAACACCCTTGTAGCGTTCGCTGGAAAGAATCGACACTCGGCGCAAAGCGCGCAATAACTCTTCATGGTCGAGTTTGGCGATATTCGGGTTACCGACGGGGATTACCTTAGTATAGTCGGGGAAATCGCCATCTATTAGGCGCATGAAAAGCTCGACCTTGTCCTTGCTGACGAGCCCCATGTTCTCTTTGAAACCTAGAGCGACGGCGCCATCTTCGCCGCTTTCTAATAGTTTCTTTAGCTCCGACAATCCTTTTCTTGGTAGAATCACTCCTTTAGTCAGGCCAAGAGAACCGACCTGCTTCTCTTCGAAAGCCAGACGATGACCGTCGGTAGCAACCATGCGTACTTTGCCGCCTTCGCTCTGTTCGATGTAAACCCCGTTGAGACTATAACGGGTCTCGTCCGTCGATACCGAAAAGATCGTCCGCTCGATCATTTCGCGCACGGTTGACGCTGGTGTCGTCGATAATCCACTGCTATCGAAGTTGGGAAACTGAGGAAACTCCTTGGCATCCAGGCCGAATATTTTAAAAACCGATTTACCGCTGCGAATCTCGACCCAGTCGTTGTCCAAGCGTTTTAATTGGATCAGATCGTTGGGCACTTCTCTAACTATTTCATAAAGCTTTTTGGCATTGACCGTTACGCTACCGTCTTTTACGACCTCGCCATCGACACTACCACGAACACCCACTTCAAGATCGGTGGCCGTGATACGTATACCGCTTTTTTGCGCTTCGATCATGACATTGGCGAGGATCGGCATGGTATTACGCCGCTCGACAATGCTTTGAGTCCAATAAAGCGTTGCGAGAAGATCTCCCCGCTTGGCTTTAATTTCCATACTTCCTCCCGGTGACTTCTTCTGTGCTTATATATATATAAAAATAAGTAGTAATAGTAGGGGTTGTGGAAACTGTGGGTAAACGCGTTTAAGGAGATAATTCGGTAAGATAGCTTGTGGTTAACTTGTGGCGATTATACCGCTCATCCACCATTTAACAGGCCGCGTGGCGATCCTGCACAGTTATGGACAGATCAAAAGGTATAGATAACAGGCTATCCACAACTACTTGTGGATATTTAAAGTGCGCTCGATCACCGCAATGGTCGCTTGCATGTTGGGATCTTCTTTGATGCGTCGCTCAATGGTTTTCGAAGCGTGGATAACCGTAGAATGATCTCTGCCGCCAAATTTGTTGCCGATACCAGGGAATGATGTTTGGGTGTGTTTGCGGCACAAATACATCGCGACCTGGCGTGGAAAGGCGAGATTTTGGGTGCGTCTATGAGCTTTTAAGTCGCCAATTTTTAAATTGTAATGGTCGCAGATGGTTTTTTGGATACCTTCGACTGTGATTTCCCGTTCATAACTTTTTAAGTTATTGCGTAGGACATCCTTGGCGAAGTCGATCGTAATGGTAGCCTTCGTGAGCGAATAAAAAGCACCCAAGCGGGTTAGTGAACCCTCCAGCTCGCGCACATTGGAGCTGATGTTCGATGCCAGAAAGATCGCCACGTCAACTGGCAGCGGCACACCCTCGAATTCAGCCTTTTTTTGCAGAATCGCGACCCTTGTTTCCATGTCCGGCGGCTGGATATCCGCGATCAGGCCCCACTCGAAGCGGTTTCTCAGGCGATCCTCGATGGCGGGAATGTCTTTAGGGAATTTGTCTGAGGTAATGACAATTTGCTTATGGGACTCATAAAGAGAATTGAAAGTGTGGAAGAACTCTTCCTGAGTGCGCTCTTTGCCGGCGATGAACTGAATGTCGTCGATGATCAGGATATCGACGTTTCTAAATTTCTTCTTAAATTCGTCCATCTTATCGCGCCGCAGCGAGCTGATAAGCTCGTTCATGAACGATTCTGAGCTCAGATAAACGATTTTTAGATTCGGCCTCTTCGCCGCCGCTTGATGGCCAATCGCATTGACTAGGTGAGTCTTGCCGAGACCGACACCGCCATAGATAAACAGCGGGTTGTAATGCTCTCCGGGCTGGTTGGCAACCGCCATGCACGCCGCGTGGGCAAATTGATTGCTTGTACCTATAACAAAGTTATCAAACGTGTATTTCTGCACGAGATGACTTTGCCGTGGCTGGCGTTCATGCTCTTTGTCATCTTTGCGCTGGATCTTTTCCTGTGGCTTCGCTTCCTCGCCATTTTGCTCAACTTCTATAACAATCTTTAAGTCGTGTTTCGCAATAGCACTAACGACCGATTCGAGATCGCCTAGATAGTTTTGTCCGACCCAGTCGCGAAAAAACTTGTTTGCTACCGCCACAACCAACTCGTTCTTATTCCTTGAGACAAACCGGATCGGTCTAATCCAGGTATCGTAGTTTTGCTTACCAATCCGCTCTTTTATTTCTGCTTGAGCTTCAGCCCACAAATAAGCCATAGAAAGGACCACTGCAAGTAAGATTTTTTGCTAAATACAAAAAATAGTTACAAACAACGTTATCCACAGCTGTGGATAACCAATTACCTGCTGAAATTTATCTTGATATAGGAATCGCTAAGAGAAAATTCGCCGGCAAAATTATACCCAAACATTTTTTTCCAACACACGCCGAGAAATAATCGCTTCGCCGAACGCACAGAGAATGTTTCTTTCTCAAACGGTCAGCGAGTGGAAGTAAAAACGAATTGCGTGTCATTGGGAAGGATGTGTAATATGCCTTTTCAAAATTCATTGCAAGAAAAAAAATAAAGAAATTTTTTTCTCAGTAATTCAACCAACTTGACACAACCCAAGTGCGATGTTAGCAACACTCACTCGCAATGGCTTTACAATCGAAAAAATTATTTAGACGCGCTTTGAAGAAAATTCCCGGCGGTGTGAACAGCCCGGTACGCGCGTGGAAGTCGGTTGGCGGCTCGCCGCTATTTATTTCACGCGCCCAAGGCAGTTATGTCTTCGACGCCGATAAGAAACAATATATCGATTATGTCGGCTCGTGGGGGCCGATAATTCTCGGTCACGCCAATGCGAAGATTATCCGCGCAATCACTCTTCGTGCTGCTAATGGGACAACATTCGGTGCGCCGACACTAGGGGAAGTGGAGTTGGCGGAACTAGTTTCGCAGCGCATGCCATCGATCGAGAAACTTCGATTGGTCAGCTCAGGCACCGAGGCGACGATGAGCGCGATCCGGTTAGCGCGCGCGTTTACGAATCGGACCAAACTCGTCAAGTTCGACGGCTGTTACCATGGCCACTCCGATGGCTTGCTCGTCAAAGCTGGCTCCGGTGTTGCCACTCTTAGTCTGCCCGATAGCCCCGGCGTGCCGGCGAGCATCGCGCGTGAAACACTGACAGCTCAGTACAACGATTTAGAATCTGTGCGAAAATTATTTCATCGTTACGGTAACGACATTGCCGCAGTGATCGTCGAACCAGTTTGCGGCAACATGGGAGTTATTCTTCCGCAAGCCGATTTTCTCGCCGGTCTGCGCAAAATGACAACACAGTCAGGTGTTATACTTATTTTCGATGAGGTCATTACCGGATTTCGTATCGCTCGAGGCGGCGCCCAGCAACGCTATAAGATAAAACCTGACTTAACATGTTTGGGGAAAATTCTTGGCGGCGGCTTGCCTTTGGCTGCTTTCGGCGGCCGCCGAGGAATCATGGACCAGTTAGCGCCGCTCGGTCCGGTTTACCAGGCCGGAACCTTGTCGGGCAATCCGTTGGCAGTTGCCGCTGGCACTGAAACATTGCACATGCTGGCGCGGCGTGGCAGCTACGAAACTCTCGAAGCCAAAGGCCAAAGGCTTGCGGACGGTTTAAATGACGTCATCCGCAAGCACGGGATCACAGCAACGATCAACCGCGTTGGTTCGATGTTGTCTTTGTTCTTCGGTATCGATTCGGTTACGACGGTGGACGGTGCGCGCCGCTGTGACCGCAAACAATTCGCCGGTTTTTTTCATGCTATGCTCAAACGTGGCATTTATTTGCCGCCTGCGCCTTTTGAGGCTTGGTTCGTCTCTCTTGCCCACTCAAATGCTGATTTGGACAGGACAATTGCCGCTTTTGACGATTGGGCCGGGAGCGCCGAACGCGGTTGATCCAGCATAATCTTCATGCTAAAAAACTAGCCCAGTGGAGAAAATTGGGGGCCGCCCCAATCGTCGGCATGATAGTCAAACTCCGCTCCTGCGCAGGGCAGGACTATACTTAGGAGTTGCTTTCGAACTACCAGCCACCATTATAGGTGGTTTGGCAGTCGGCTATTTTCTCGACGAATACCTTCGTACCTCGCCGTGGTTTCTCATTTCGCTTACGGCGTTAGCATTTGTCGGAGCATTCGTCCGGTTGATACGGTGGGTGAAGTTTTTTGCACGCAATCGCGATGGAAGCAAAGGCCCGCAAGACCATACTGAGGATTGAATGTTGGCATGCGGTTTTGTTGTTGGCATTGTTTCTGGTCTTGGGGCGCGGCACTGCCATTGATGGCATGGCGCTGATTGCCGGCGGCGTGTTCATGGGCGTCAATTTTCTCCTGCTTAGCTTCGGTGTCGCGGCGGTTCTGACGCCGCTCGCGAGCAAGGGTAAAGTCAAACTCGGCGTAGGCTTGTTGGTGCTAAAGGTCGTATTGCTTTTGGCGCTATTAACGACGGTGTTTTTTCGCTTTCAATGGGACGCGATTTCCTTTGCGCTGGGCTTTTCGACACTGATCGTGGCCATTGTTGTCGAAGCAGTTAGAGGATCGCTAGCGGTGGAGACCTAGGCAGATATGGAACATCCGTATACTTGGTATAACGCGCTACCAGAGGGCGTGCAGCATATGATCGGCGATCACACGTTCTTCGCCGTTGTCGCCGGCTTGTTACTAATATGGTTTGGCATCAAAGCTCGTGGCGCGTTGGCCAAGGCTAGCGACCCGGTCGTGCCTGCGGCGGAACTTGGCTCGAGAAATATTGCCGAACTAATCGTCCAACTGATCGTCAGTCAGAGTGACGCCATCATTGGTAAGGCCGGGCGCAAGTACGTGCCGTTTTACGGCACCTTTTTCTTTTTCATACTGTTGAGTAATCTGATGGGTCTGTTGCCGGGCTTTGCGCCGCCGACGGGTAATCTGAACACGACCATTGGCCTCGCCCTGGTGTCTTTTATCGGTTACAACGTCATCGGTGTGCGCGAGCAAGGTGTCGCTTACTTCAAACATTTTGTCGGTCCAATGACCAGTCTCCCCGGCAGCACCATTATCTCCAAGCTTGCGATTCTGCCCGTGCTGCTGCTCTCCGTGGTGTTTTTCTTTATTCTTGAAGTATTTTCCCATGGCTTTCGTCCTGTCTCCCTGTCATTGCGTTTGTTTGGTAACATGATGGGCGACCATGAGGTCATTGGCGCGTTTACCAGTTTAACTAAACTGGTTGTGCCGGTAGCGTTTTATCTGATGGGAACCTTGGTCAGTTTGATCCAGGCATTCGTTTTTACGTTGTTGAGCATGATTTACGTGGCCTTGGCCGTCAGTCACGGACACAACGAAGAGCATAAACACGACGCCGAGCAAGCACATCATTAAGCGATGGGCCGTACGGTGAGGAAGAGGATAGAGGGGTGGCAGGCCGAAAATCGCTAGAAAGGAGCAAAAGATGAAAAAGCTGTTTGCCTTTGTTGCAACCTTCACGATGGCCGTAATGGCCAGTGGTGTAGCGATGGCCGCGGATAGCGCAGCGGGCGATTCGAAATCGGTCGCCATTGCGCTCTCCGCCGGTGTCGCCGTGGCGATCGCTGCCTTTGGCGCCGCCTTGGGCCAAGGTCGCGTCGGCGCGGCCGCAATGGAAAGCATCGGGCGCAATCCCAATGCCGCTGATAAGCTGTTCTTACCGCTGGTGCTGACGCTAGCGCTGCTTGAAGCTTTG
>JBGTCC010000074.1:0-6312 GCA_041749055.1 Thermodesulfobacteriota bacterium
TAGCTACTGTAGAGGTGATATCCTGGAATTCCTGTCGTTTGAAGTCTCACCCGGACTGGTTTGGTCCCAAGACTTTGCCGTGGCAGAAATCTCTGAAGGTATCGCGTTACTTACCTATAAATCAGCGTACATCGACGCCAATGGTGAACTTAGTCGCCATACCCTTAGGTCGTCGTTGTGGGAGCGCACGGTGCGGGGATGGCAGATGCGATTTCACCAAGGTACGCCCACAGATACTTTTGCGAAGAGCGCAACCTAACATGCGGCGTGAGACAAGATCGTAGGACCCGCTCGCAACTCTCGCGGCCTCGGCTGCTCAGCTTTCGCGATCTACAAAAGCACTTCCCCTTGATACAACATCGGCAACCAAGTTGCCGGCGTCTGATCCTGCACCCAGCGAAAGCCTTTAACTTCGTTCCTCCACTGCGCCAGATGGCGGTGCGAGCAGTTGCATGGGTTCGCCGGGCGCACAACGCTTTGTAAGCGACGCCGCCGATTTCAACGTCCGTCGAAGTCCACTCCCAGATATCGCCGCGCTTTGTAGGCTTGCCGCCGTGCAAGTTGACTGCCATTCATCGAGGGTCGGCAGGCGGCGCCCAACGACGCGGCATTAGCCATTCACATCATGAAAGTTGACGGGCACGACTGATTCGTTGTCTTTGCCGGCTGGAAAGTGGGCGTTCATCCAACACGCGGTCGGGAATATGCGCGTCGCGTACACTAAGGGTAAACATTCTCCGTTCGTGATTTCGCTGAAATCAAGCGCCACGGCGGCAAGGAATCAAACCGGCAGGAAAAGTACCGGGGAATAGCCGGATCGACCGTTAAGCTTGCGACATAGTCCGTCCAACGCGGGGCACTCATCATCTTGCTGCCATGGGCAATCCGGTGAACTAAGGCATAACTTCTTTATATTTCCCATCCGCAAGTCCTGAAGATATGGGATCGCCGACACATGCGTTCCCGCCAAGTCTCAGCTCGATTTTATCCGCCGGACCTGGCGAATGTCTGCCGTCTGCAGATTTTTCAAAAAACCCCTAGCCTGAAGATTTGATTCTGGTACATTGATGCCTGCTTGTTTCCTAACTTCATCAATCTCATTTCCCAAGTATTTCACAACTATTACAACTATTAAGGAGGTATTCATGGCGAACGGTCAAATGCCTGATGAGTTGAGAGTTTTAATGCGCCAGTTGGGCCCCATGTTCAGCGAAATCGGCGCCAAGTCCGGCGGCATCATCATCGTGCTAGTCATCGCTGTGCTCGCCTGGTCGAGCTGGTACACGGTGCAGCCCGAAGAAACCGCGGTGGTGCAGAGGTTCGGCCGCTATCTGCGCTCGGCGGGGCCGGGGTTGCATTTCAAAATCCCCTTCGGCGTCGAGACGGTCAAAACGGTTCCGACCGCTCGAGTGCTCAAAGAGGAATTTGGCTTTCGCACTCTGTCGGCTGGCCGCCGGACGAAATACGAGGGCGGCGATCATACGAACGAATCGCTGATGCTCACCGGCGACTTGAACGTCATCGACGTCCAATGGATCGTCCAGTACCGCATCGAAGACCCGGTGCGCTATCTGTTTCGCGTCCGCGAGCAGACCCAAACCTTGCGCGATATCACCGAAGCGGTGATGCGTCGGGTCGTCGGCAACCGTTTGGGCAGCGATGTCTTGACGGTGGGGCGCGTCGCGGTGTCGAGCGAAGTGAAAGCCGAAATGCAAAAGATTCTCTCGGAATACGACACTGGCATCCGGCTGGTCACGGTGGAGCTGCAGGACGTCACGCCGCCCGATAAGGTGAAGCCGGCATTCAACGAAGTTAACGAGGCGCGCCAGGATTTGGAGCGGATGGTGAATCAAGCCCAAGAGCAGGCGAACAAGTTGATCCCGAAAGCCAGCGGCGAAGCCAAACAGTCGATCGCCGAAGCAGAGGGCTATGCCACGGAGCGGGTCAATCGCGCGCAAGGCGAGGCGGCGCGCTTTACGTCGGTATTGGCAGAATACCAGCGCGTTCCCGAGGTGACCCGACGCCGGCTCTACCTAGAGGCTATGAACGAAGTCCTCGCCGAGGCCAAGAGCGTCTATATCGTCGACAGCGCGCAGCGCGGGTTGATTCCCTGGCTGTCGATAGATTCCTCCGGCAAGGCGCCCCCGCCGCTTAACACCCTCAAGGAGGTACCGCAAAAATGAATACATCCGTAGCCTATGGCGCAGCGATAATTTTGGCGCTGGTCTTGATGTTAGGTTTGGGCAGCTTCTTTGTCGTCGAAGAAGGACAACAGGCCGTCGTCTTGCAGTTCGGCCGCCCGGTCGGCTCGACCATCATCGAGGCCGGGTTAAATTTCAAAATTCCGTTCATTCAAGAAGTGCGGCGCTTCGAAAAGCGCCTGTTGGTTTGGGACGGCGATCCGAATCAGATCCCGACCGCCGGGCGTGAATTTATCTGGGTCGACTCGACCGCGCGCTGGCGCATCGTTGACCCGTTGAAATTCCTCGAAAGCGTCGCCACCGAGACGGGAGCGCAGTCGCGCCTCGACGACATCATCGATTCGGTGGTGCGCGATCTGGTCTCGGCGAATCCGCTCATCGAGCTGGTGCGCAGCTCCTCCTGGCAGACGCCCAAAAGCGAGGTCCTCGAGGAGGCCTCAAAAGAAGTCATCGAAGAGTTGAAAAAAGAGATCACTTTTGGCCGCGAGGAACTCACCCGCGCAGTGCTCGCCGAAGTGCGCAAGACCACGCCGCAATATGGCATCGAGGTGGTCGACGTGCGCATCAAACGCTTGAATTACGTCGAGAGCGTGCGCGAAAAAGTCTACGCGCGGATGATCTCCGAGCGTAAGCGCATCGCCGCCCGCTTTCGTTCCGAGGGCGAAGGACGGAGCGCGGAGATTTTGGGCAACATGGAAAAAGAGCTGCGCGAGATCCGCTCCACGGCCTATCGCAAAGTCCAGGAGGTGCGCGGCAAGGGCGACGCCGCCGCCGCCAAGATTTACGGCGACGCTTACGGCCGCGACAAGGAATTTTACGCGTTCTCCCGAACCATGGAGAGTTTGAAGGAAGGCAAGAATGGCAATGCGGTGTTGATGATGTCCACGGATAGCGACTATTACCGCTATCTCAAGAAGGCGAATCCCTAGCGGAAAGACAAGTTAGGCAACCGGACGGCGCCGTCGCATCTTCGGTGGCGCCGCCTTCGGCACTGGACCCTGAAGCTGCGAGACGCGCCCTCGCCGTGGCGACTTGGAAGAAATATTTACTGCTGCAAATTCCCGGCTGGCTGGCCACAGCAATAGTGCTGGCCGTGCTTTGGGATTGGCAGCTGTTACCCCGTTGGCTCGCGCTGCTATGCTTCTTTGGCTGGCTGGTAAAAGATCTAATTCTCTATCCGTTGCTTCGCCATGCCTATGAAGACGGCGCGGAAACCTGTTCGGCGGCGCTCGTCGGCGCGCACGGCGTGGCGCAGGAAGCTCTAAACCCGAGCGGCTATATCCGAGTACGGGGAGAGCTCTGGCACGCTGTTGCCGTTCCCGCCGATCAAGTGGTGGCTTCCGGCACTGAAGTGGAAATCGTCAACGCTGAACGAATGACAGTTTTCGTCCGCCCATTGCGAGGCTCCAGCCGCGGCGGGGAGATTTAGGAGAGTGAAGTAGAGCGCCACCAGGCGGAGCCGCGGCGCCTGACCGGGGAATGGGGGGAGGAACGTTTCTGACGTCGTGCCTCTCATGCCAAGAGGTTACCTACAAAACGACTTCTCCCGGAAACAAAACCGGCAGCCAGGTCACCGGCGTCTGATCCTGCACACAGCGAAACCCTTTCACTTCATTCTTCCACTCGGGTAAATAGCGGTGCGAGCAATCGCAGGTGTTAGCGGGACCGCAAAGAGCTTTGTAGGATTGCCCGCCCACGCCAACGTCGGTCGACGTCCACTCCCAGATATCGCCGCGCTTTTTAAGCTTGCCTGCTTCACAAGTCAACTTCCATTCATCGACCGTCGGCAAGCGGCCCCCAACGAAGCGGCAGTAGGCATTGACATCATGTAAGTTGACGAGCACGACCGGTTCGCTTTCCTTTCCTGCCGGATAGCGGCCGTTGACCCAATACTCCGGCGCAGCATGGCGCGTCGCCGTGACAAACTTGAGATACTCGCCGTTTGTCACTTCGCTGGGGTCGAGCACCGCCGCGGCGAGAAAGTACATCGGCAGGAAGAACGCCGAGCAATGCCCTCGTGAGCGTAAATGTTTTGCTTTCAATTTACTCGACATAACTAATTGAGCGCTTGCTGCAGCAGGGTGAAATCGGTGAGCTGCGACGGCGCGACGCCTTTAATGCCGGCCTCGGCCAACATAGTGGTGACCAGCGAATTCACCATCGATTCCTCCACCGTGCCGTTTCTCGTGTAGTTGTTGATCGCCATCTGATAGATCTCGGCCGCCATCTCGCGATCGAGCTTCAGCCAGTTCATCATCACCTGCTGCGTGCCCTCGGGGTTCTCCCGCAGGTAGCGCAGCGCTTGGAGCATGGCTCTGATCACTCGCCGCACTTGATCGGATTGATCGCGCAGCTTGCCGCTGTTGACGCCGAGCCCGCCGGCCAACAATCCATGGGAATCGGCGGCATTGATCAGCATTTTTAATCCGGCCTTCTTGGCTCGGAAAGCCTCGCCATAGTCCATCATCGAGCTATCGATGGAGCCTGACAGCATCGCCGCAATGCGCGTGCCGGTGTCGACGACGCGATAGATCACGTCCCTATCCGGGTCGAGGCCATGTTGCTTGAGGATGAACTTCGCGGAAATCTGCTGCGAGCCGAGCAGACCGGGAACCCCCAATGATTTGCCTTTCAGCTCGCTGACGGATTTAACTTCCGGGCGCACCACCAGCCCCCAGAACGGTTTCATCGTGCCGAGGAAAACAATTCTCACCGGCAGCCCTCTTGCCGCCGACACAAACGTCGAGCCGGCTCTGAGCGTGTAATCAATGTTGCCGCTCGCCAGCGCGGCGCGATCGACCTCGGTGCGCGTGAGGAGTAGTTTGACATCGAGGTTCTGCTCGCGAAATAAACCTCGCTGGCGCGCCACCTCGGCTGGCAAAAACGTTATGCTCGGGCCGGCATAAGAAATCATAATTTCGTCAAGCGCCAACGCCGGCTGCGCCGCGGCGAGCAACCCCATCGCCGGTAGACTCGATAGGATTCCAACCATGCGACGGAACCTGCGTGCGGTGCAAGACATCTTTACCTCCACCCGTTGGCTCAACACTCCTCGCGGTATAAATCTAGCGCCATGAGCGCCGGCGCGTCGCTCATGGAGAAAAGAATCGCTTCGTCGGATGACGCATTGCTATGCCGGTGCATGTGCCAGAGCGGCACGACAAAGGTGTCGCCTTGCTGCCAGTTGAAAAGCTGCTCGCCGATTTGTGTCACTCCGCTGCCGCGAAAGACGTGATACATCACCGTGCTCGTGTGGCGATGTGCGTCAGTCTCTTGCTTCGCTGACAGAAGCTGAACCGCGCACTGAATTGTCGTCATCGTCGGCCCGCCGGTAGCCGGATTGCGATAGTCGAGCAGGAAGCCGTCAAAGCGATCTCGCGCCGCCGGTGTTTTCGTCAGCGCGCGCAGTGCCGGCTCGGTGTCGCGCCATTTGTAATGAAAATAATCCGCCGGCGGCAGACCGTGGCAGACCGAACTGCCGAGGCTACCGATCACCTCTTCGCTGTTTGTCTCGATCGGCTGGCGCCGCTCGGGATAGCGCTCCTGCATGACTTGATGCAGCGCCGTGACCAGCGGAAAGTCCAAGCCGTCGAGCCACAGGATTGGCTCTTTCGAATCATTGGAGTGGTCGTGCCAGGTAAGCTTCGGCGTAAGAATCAGATCGCCGGGCTCCATGACGCATTGCCGGCCGTTCACCGTCGTGTACGCCCCGTTGCCTTGAACGACGAAACGCAACGCCGCCGGTGTGTGGCGATGCGCCCGCGCGTTTTCGCCGGGTTTAACATATTGGAACGAAACTTGGATCGTGTGGGTCGAAAAGGCGTGCTTGCGATCGAGCCCAGGATTGACCAACCGCACCACGCGCCGCTCGCTATTCTCCAGGCTGATCACCTCACCCGCGCGCACCAGACTGTCGTAAACATCCTGCCACTTCCACAGACAAGGCTCCACCGCGGTCAGCGGATGATTCGGCAACCCCTCCATACCGAGGCGCCAATACCCTGAAAGATTCTTACCCGCCATGTCGCGGTCGAGTAATGTGACGCTATCTTTGCGCGCTGGTTGGCTCATGGTCATTACTCCGTATGCCAAGAGGGCGGGTTTAAAATCC
>JBGTCC010000075.1:0-2160 GCA_041749055.1 Thermodesulfobacteriota bacterium
GAATGACATCTTTTTTATCGGAGATTTCATAGAGCGACTTGCCGTAAAGGTCCATGCCCTGGAAGTCGAGCTCGACACCCTTCGGGACCAGGGGCGTGAAACTTTGGTAATGCGGCATGTTACTCGACCCGCCGCTGACGAAGCCGATTTTCGCTTTGATTTGTTCAGCCATGATGAGACCTCAACGAAACTGATATACAAATTACGAGCACTTCCCTCTATTTCTTCTTCGCCTTATACGCATCGATCGCCTTCTTCAGATCTTCGAACTCCTCGCACTTGCCGAAAAACGGACAGGCTTTCTTCAGCGCCGCCAACTGTTTCTCAGCGTTGTCGGGCTGATTCAGGTCGAGGTAGAGTTCGCCCAAGTATTCATGCGCCGAACGATGGTTCGAGTCGAGCTTGAGCGCGCGCTGATAATGCTCCATCGATTTGTCGAAGACGTTGGTCTTGCGGTAGGCGTAGCCGAGCATGCTATGAGCATCGGCGTCGTTGGGCAGTTCTCGAACCGCTTGGGTCAAATGGCCGACTGCGCCCTTGAAGTCCTTCGCGTCGATGGCCTTGCGCGCCGCCACGACGTTGGGATTTTCCGTTTTCCCTTTCGGATCGGGCAGATCGGCGAACGCAACTGACTGCCATGCTAAGAACCCAATCGCTACAGCAATACCGCGAAACCAATAGTTCATAAAACCTCCGTTAAGTGGGTATCAATATCTTCGAATGTTACCCGTGAGCAAGCTGTCCCGCAATACTCAGTCGTGCCAATATCTAGCGCTTCCTCAGCTCCGCGCGTACTTCGCGCAGGATCGACAAATCGACCAGACGATCGGCTGGAATCTCCGCCGCCAGCCCGGACTCCTGGCGAATCTTGTCGATGATCGATTTCAAAGTCGCGTCGTCGATATCGCCGTCCGGGTTGAGAACCTTGAGCAGAATCTTGTAGCTATCGACGGCCACTTTCTGGTCAAGGCCGAAATCTTTTTGAATGTAGGCGACCACCTCTGCTTCGTTCTTGAGAATCAGCTCGGTGCTGCGCAATACGGCGCGGATCATTGCCTTCATTTGCTCGCGGCGATTTTGCACATGACTCACCCGGCCGACGATGCCACCCTGCAAGTCACGCACGTCGAAAGTGTCGCCGAGATCGACATAGCCCGCCAAGGTCGCCATTGATGTAAACGGCGGCGTCAAGATCGCTGCGTCGACAGCTTTGGCCGTGAGCGACTGGAAACTACTCGGCGTCGTGTTGGTCGCAATGTAGACGATTTTGTCATTGGCTCCGTCGCGCCCAAGTCGTCGCACCACCGTCATCGCCGCCGTGTGGGCCAGTGAACCGATGCCGCTTACCGCAACGTTGCGTATCCGTTGCGGCGTCATACCGGGCTGGCCGACCAGGGTGAAGCTCAAGCGCGTTTGAATGAACATGTAAGCCTTGAGCGGCAAGCCCTTGATCGCCGCGCGCAAAGAAACTCCGGTCGAGCCGCCGTAGTCGACCTCCCCCGCCTGAAGCGCCGTGACGCCAATGGGCGGCCGCATGGCGATGATCTCCAGATCGATGCCTTCCCGCTCGAACAACCCTTTCGATTTGCCGAAATAATACGGCAACAACGTCAACGCCTTCGCCGCCACCGCCAGCCGGACTTTTTCCAATGGCTTCTTGTCCTGCTGGGCGTGCACCTGTGATGTGACACCGGCGAGAACAATCAGCAGCAGCAACTTCGCCCCGCGCTTTGCCGAACGGAAGGGCGACCGGCCGGTCGCTCCTACACGGATGCCGGCAATTATCATGGATGTGTTCCCATCTTCCCATCAATTTGAATATCGTTACCAGAGCCACTCCACCGCCGCCCCCAGGGCGAATCATGATTCGCCCCTACAGCCGGAATTCGTCTTGGGATTTTATTTTGCGTCCCTTTGCGTTCTTTGCGGCTATTTCCCCGATTCCGATATGGGCCGGTCCCGACCGGCCCCTACTTTGTGACCTATGTGCCCTTTGTGGTTAAACGTCTTCTCCCCTTTGGTTGCGGCTTTGCCGCGCTAGGCTCTTTGTGGTTAACTGTGTCCCTCTCATGTCCGAAAGCACTCGACTCGCTGCCTGGCGACTAGGCATCATCTTCGGCGCGCTCGTGCTCGTCGAAACCGCGGTGCGCGGCGGTTGGA
>JBGTCC010000076.1:0-2637 GCA_041749055.1 Thermodesulfobacteriota bacterium
CCCGCGCGGACTCCACCGCGCCGTGGGTCGAGAACAGGTCCTGTAGTTGTGCATCCGTGGTCGCGTACGGCAAACCACCCACGTAAATTTTACTGCTCATGCTCTCTCCTTTTAAACATCTGTTATGGTCTTTGCCCTGAGCACTGATCACCGCTGGCAGCAGAACATGGAATGATAGACACGCTCTGGTCGGATTGTCCGCGTGGCACCGAACTGCAAGGTAAGACGCCCTAGACCTTCAGCTTTACTTTTATTTGTCACTATCAGAAGGCCCCATACTGATGTGTAGAAAAAGCTTAACTTAATCGGCCCGTCGCGTGCAAGTCTAAAACGGGTGAAATTTTCGCCCATTAAAGCCCTGGCAAGCGGTTGCAGGAGCGGTGATTTTCGTATTAATGAGTTCTAATCCTAAGAGAATTTTAGAAGGAGGAGTAGACGATGTATCAAACTAATCAGTACGAAGGCATGATCGCCGAAACCGTGTCCATGCCAGGACATAAAGGCGAATCCATCAACGCTTACATGGCCCGCCCGCTGGGCGCCGGACCGTTTCCAGGAATGGTCTTGATCCACCATGCGCCCGGCTGGGACGAGTGGTACCGCGAATGCACCCGCCGCTTCGCCCATCATGGCTATGCGACGATCTCGCCCAACCTATATTTTCGCGACGGCCACGGCACCGCGGAAGATGTCGGCGCCAAGGTGCGCGCCGCAGGCGGCATCCCCGACGAGCAGGTGCTCGGCGATCTCGATGGCGCCAACAAACTGCTGCGTTCCATGCCCTACCTCAATGGCAAGGTCGGCGTCTTCGGCACATGCTCCGGCGGGCGCCATGGCTTTCTCGCCGCCTGTAAGAATAAAAACTACGACGCGCTGGTCGAATGCTGGGGCGGCGGCGTGGTCATGAAGCCGGAAGAGTTGACGCCGAAAAAACCGGTAGCGCCGATCGACTACACCAAAGATCTGCCCTGTCCGATGATCGGCATATTCGGCAACGATGACAAATCGCCCTCCCCCGAGCAGGTCAACTTGCATGAAGCCGAGCTCAAAAAATGTGGCAAGAGCCACGAGTTCCATCGCTACGACGGCGCCGGCCATGGCTTTTTCTATTACGATCGCCCGGCCTATCGTCAGGAGCAGGCGGTCGACGGTTGGAAAAAGGTCTTGGCCTTCTGCGAGAAAAACTTGAAGTAGTCAGTGGAGGATCCGATCATGTGTACAAGCATTACCCATCAGGCAAAAATCTATGGCCGCGGTAAACAAGGCGAAGAGTGGATCGATCTCAAAGAGGCCAATGTCTCCTATGATCATCCCTATGGCATGCCGCTGGAGCATGCGCTGAACATCGATTTCGTCGATGAGTCTAAAGGACCCGGCGCCCGTGTCGCGGTCGAGTTGAGCGTCGACGCGGCGCGTCAACTGGTAAAGACCATCCAAGCCGTGCTCGCTCAAGCCGAGCGTCAAGGCGTCTTGGAAGATAAGCATCAAGCAGCCGTGAGCTAGTTTGACAAACTCGTTGAGGCGGCGAAGTTAATCACCACTTCGCCGCCTCAATCACCCTTCGCAATCCTTTTCTACTCGCGCTATACCTGTCAGTAACTTTCTCAATTCATCGATCTCGTCCTATTGGCTAATTCAGAAGAAATAACTAAGAGCACCGAGGCCGCGCCGACGCGCCCCTGGGCTTCGCTGGCGATCCGCGATTACCGCTTGATGTGGATCGCCAGCGTCTGTAACGCCGTGGCGATCCAGGTGCGCAACGTCGCCGGGCTCTATCAGGTGTACGAAATTTCCGGGTCGGCATTACAATTGGGCCTTACCGGCTTTTTCCAAGCGTTCCCCTTCGTGATCTTCGGACTGTTCGCCGGCGCGGTGGCTGACGCCTTCGACCGCAAGAAACTCCTCGTCGTCACCGTGGCGATCCAGCTGATCCCGAGTCTCTTACTCGGCTTCTTGACCATGACCGGGACAATCCAGGTCTGGCATATTTTTACCCTGGGATTTGTCGGAGCGCTGGTCGAAGTCTTCAACTGGCCGGCACGTTCGGCGTTGATCCCGCGCCTGGTGCCGCCTTCCTACATGATGAATGCGGTGACGCTCAACACGATCATCATTCAAACTAGTTTTCTCCTCGGCCCGGCGCTGGGCGGCGTGCTGATCGATCACAGCGGCCTGGTCTTCACCTATTTTCTCACCATCGCCCTGTTCATCCCCTCCGGCATCGCGATCTTATCCATGCGCACCTCCGGCGTCCCTGAAGGCGAACGACGCGGGGTTAATCTGAAAAGCATCTTCGAAGGCATCGAGTTTATCTGGGTGCAGCGCATCATCTTATCGCTGTTCCTGCTCGACTTTGGCGTCACCTTGGTGGGCTTTTATAAACCGATCCTGCCGATCTTCACCGCCGATGTTTTCAAAACCGGCGCCGCCGGATTGGGCATCCTCTACGGCGCGCCGTCGCTGGGCGCCATCATCGGCTCCTTTGTTCTATTGATGATCGGCAACGTGCAGCGGATGGGCGTGCTAGTCATCATCGCCGCGCTGATCTTCGCCGCCAGCTTGACGCTGCTGGGGGTGTCCAATTCGTTTGCGATGGCCGTGGGCGCGACATTTATCTTGGGTTTCACCGACTCGGTG
>JBGTCC010000077.1:0-7271 GCA_041749055.1 Thermodesulfobacteriota bacterium
TTTGCAGGCGCCGACGGCCTGTGGATATTGGAAGAGGAAGGGGGCAGAACCGGGAGAAAACATTCGCCGTCGAACCGGAACCGAAGTCCGTGTCACCGCTGTCTAGGTGGCCCGGCCTTCTACCTCTTGCGCGCCATTACGGGTGGGGAAGATCTACTTTCGACTGTATAGGACCGCACGCATTCTAGCAATGGCGGTCCAATCCGGTTCGCTCCGTTCCAATCGTTCCAAACGTTCCACCGGTTCCAGCGGTTGCTTTGGATCGTTCAAGGTTGAACGGTTCGATAAAGTTTTGCCGCGTTCCAGTTGCCAAGGCGACAATTGCCGCCGTTGAACCTTCGACGAAGCTCAATCGGGTAACGTTTGGAACGAAGCGCAGCGATTGAACGATTGGAACACTTGAAACGGTTATTGGGCGATTCTATGTGCGGCCGGCCGACTTTACCTGCCGGCGGCAAGCATGGAGCACCGGCTCGGTGTAGCCGTTGGTCGTTTCACGTCCAGTGAAGACGAGATCCAAGGCGGCTTTAAATGCAATGCTTTGGTCAAATGCTGGCGCCATGCTGCGATAATTCGGATCGCCGCTATTTTGCCGATCGACAATGGCGGCCATTCGCTTAAAAGTCTCGATGATCTGTTCCCGGCTGAGGATATTATGATGCCGCCAGTTGGCAATGTGCTGGCTGGAGATGCGCAGTGTGGCGCGGTCTTCCATGAGCGCGGTGTCGTGAATATCCGGCACCTTCGAACAACCGATACCCTGCT
The DNA here is from genome assembly GCA_041749055.1 of Thermodesulfobacteriota bacterium. Taxonomy (GTDB): domain Bacteria; phylum Desulfobacterota; class Binatia; order UBA9968; family UBA9968; genus DP-20. Next base: position 766 of record JBGTCC010000077.1, read on the forward strand.
CCACCCAGCGCACCACATAGCCAAGTATCCCCTGGGCATTGTTATCCAGCTCGTTTTGAATTTCTTCCGCGCTGAGCTTTCGATCGAGCAGGGGCGGCGTCAGAATGGCGTCCAGGCTGGCGCGGCTGCGCTGTGCCAGCGCCGTTTGTTTCTTGACGACGTTGATCTTGTGGTAGTGAAGCGCGTGTAACGTTGCGGCTGTCGGTGAAGGCACCCATGCCGTATTCGCGCCAGCCTCCGGGTGGGCCTGCTTCGTATCCATCATCTTGCGCATCTCGTCCGGCATGGTCCACATGCCTTTGCCGATCTGCGCCTTGCCTGGGAGCCCCGTCGCAATGCCGACGTCGACATTCCAATCTTCGTAAGCGCCGAGCCACGGTTGACTCTTGATGGCCATTTTCGGCAACATCGGGCCGAGCTCCATGCTCGTGTGGATTTCGTCCCCGGTGCGGTCGAGAAATCCGGTGTTGATAAACACCACCCGCTCGCGCGCCGCGCGGATCGCTTGCTTGAGATTGACGGTCAGACGCCGCTCTTCGTCCATGATGCCGAGCTTGAGCGTGTTCTTTGTCAGCCCGAGCGCCTGCTCGACTCTTTCGAATAACGCCACCGTCGCCGCCACCTCGTCGGCGCTGTGCTGCTTGGGCTTGACGATATAGACGCTGCCGGTTCGACTATTGATAAACTTTCCGGTTCCCAGCAAATCGTGCAGGGCGGCCAGCGCGGTCACCATGGCGTCAAGAAATCCCTCGGGAATTTCCGCGCCGTCCGCCGTGGTTACCGCATCCGTGTACATGTGCATGCCGACATTGCGCACCAGCAACAGGCTGCGTCCAGGCAGCGTTTCATCCTTGCCATCGGCAGCGGTGAAGCAAACGTCGGGATTAAGGCTGCGGAGCAAATCCTTACCGCCTTTATCAACGCGCGCGGTTAAAGTCCCTTTCATGATGCCGGTCCAATTACGATACACGCGGACTTTGTCGGCCGCGTCCACCGCCGCGACCGAATCTTCGCAGTCCTGTATCGTCGTAATCGCCGACTCGAGGACGACATCTTTCAACCCCGCCGCATGGCTCTTGCCGATGGGATGATTGCGATCGATGCGCATCTCGATGTGCAAACCGTTATTTTTGAAAAAGACATGGGATAACTGTCCTGCGGTTTCCCTGTATCCGGCAAACTTGGCGCCGTCGGCCAACCCCACCTCCCGTCCGTCTTGCAACTTTGCCGTCAGTTGTTTCGTGCCGCCGGCGTCCTGCAGCGCGAACTCGGCAACCTCAGAAAACTTTCCTCCGGCAAGGCCCACGGTTTCATCCAAAAACGCTTCAGCGTAGGCGATGACTTTGGCGCCGCGCCGCGGGTTGTAGACTTCGCCTTTTTCAGCGCCATTGTCTCGCGGGATCACATCGGTGCCGTAGAGCGCGTCATAGAGACTGCCCCAGCGCGCGTTGGCAGCGTTGAGCGCATAGCGCGCGTTGTCCAGCGGAACGACCAACTGCGGGCCGGAGATCGCCGCGATTTCGCGGTCGACGTTGGCGCTGCCTGCTTGGAAATCTTCGCCCTCGGCATCGAGATAGCCGATCTCGGTGAGAAAAGTCTTATATTCACCCACGTCGTACGGTTTGGCGCGATGCGCTAGACACCATTGATCGATCTGCCTTTGCAGTGCATCCCGTCTATCCAGCAACGCGCGATTTGTCGGTGCCAAGTCGTCGACTATCTTGCCAAAGGAAACCCAAAACGAGTCGGCGTCGATGGCCGTGCCGGGCGCGATCTCATCGCGCACCAGACGATAAAGCTGCTCGTCGATGCGTAACCCGGAGGTTTCTATATAGTTTGCCATTGGCCGATGCTTTCGTTCCCCAATTAATTTTAATTAAGGGCACCGCCGTCAAGCGCCGCGGCCTACCGTGCGCCGGTTGTCGCTCGGGCGCTCCACTGGTTTGAACTGACGCGCGATAAACCTTCTGATCGAGTCTTCATTGGCAAAGATCTTCTGGCCGCGCGCGTTGTCCACTTCCATGGCGATAATATGCGGATCGTCGGTGCGGGACGCGCGAAACACGCCGTTTTGGATCATCCGCTGCACCGACAACCGATTGTCGTTGGTCGGGGTGACGTAATGCACCAATTCGGTTTTGTAGCGATGCAAGAGGAAAAAATGCATCAACGTCATCAGTCGCCGAGAACGGTATTTTTTAATGGTGTTCTGGTCCTTGACCGCGAGAGACTTCCGTCCCGCGCGATCCTTATCGACGCGAAAAATGATCTCGGCGATTTTGTCGTGCGCCTCGTCGAACAGATTAAGCATCATATCTTCGGAGCCGGCCCAGCGCTCTTTCAATTCGACGCTCAAGGCGCCGCCTTGATAAAGACCCTGGTGGTGCCAGTGCTCGGCCCACATGCTCAGCCATTTCTCCAGTACACTGGTGGGAACATCGACGGCTTTACGATGCTGGGTTTCCGTCGATTTTCCGCCCATGGAGGAGCTCGTGAGCGACGCGCCGCGCGCGGCGCGCCGGAAACGGTCGGCCCAGTCGCCGCCGACAAAGCTCTGCGGAAATTGCGCCGGATCATGGGTCAGGCGCAGCGCCCGCTGAATCAGTCGGACAAAGCCGAGCACGCCTTCTTCTTTTAGGGCGCGCGCCAGACGGCCGTTCATCAACGCCTCGGTCTGGTGGCCGCCATAGGTGATGAAGTTGAATACGTAACCCATTTTCCCTAGTTCGCTGGCAAAATTGCGAATCTGATCGTCGGTAAATCCCCAGACATCCCAATTCCAAGACGGCGACAAGTTGTAAGCCAACATTTTTTCCGGATACGCCGCGTGAATGGCATCGGCCCAGGCTTTATCATCCGCCAGATCGGGCTTTGCCGTCTCGCGCCAGATCAGATCGGCAAACGGGGCGGTGGCCAGGCCCCTGGCGGTGGCCATGTCGCGGCCGCCGGTGATTACATAGAAACCTTCCGGGGTTCTCGGCAGGTCCCAATCCCAGAAGACCGCGATACCCATGGATTCGGCTCGGGCGCGTGCTTCGGCATGGGAGACGCTTGCCGCATATTTCTGCCAGCGCTCTACGGACATCGCCTGCTTGCCTTTGCCCTTGTGGTCGCCCTCGAGCACTTCCGCCACCGCTTCGGCATAGGTCTTGAGCCGCGCTTTCTCGGCCCACTCCTGGCGGATATTGGCAATGACCTCGTCGACGGTTTCTTCAATGACCTTCTTCACCGTGAGTTCCAGTGCCGCCAGCTGCTCGCGAAAGTCGCGCTGGCCTTTGCCCGGCCGCCGCACCCGCTGGCGCAATTTTTTGAGCGCGGCAATTTCTTTGTCGATGCGCTCGATGCCCGCGGCAATGCGCTCGACAAGATGCTCCTGTTTGAGCCATTTTCCCGCGTCGGCGTAAGCTTGCTCGGAAATCTTGTAGAGAAGATGGCCGTTAATGTCCTTGAAGCCTTTTTGGTAAAACTTGCGAATCACCGCTAGGCTGACATTCTTGAACGGGACGATATCCGGATTGGTCGCGCCGTAGACAAAGGGATGGTCGCGGTCATCGTCGACGCTGTCGATGGCCGTAGCATCGTTGGAGTCGGTGCGGGCGACAATCACGCCCGGCAGATGCAAGATGTCATATTGGAGCCGCGCGGCATTGAGACGCGAAATCATCTCAGAGGTCGACACCAAAACTTTCTGCCCCTGGTGACCGCAAACCTTGCTGCCGGCGCGCTGGTCCTCGATATGGATCGCGCCGATGTTGTTTTCGACGAAGGTCTTAACCAGGTTGCGTGTATGGTGCTCGCCACCGTGGCCGGTGTCGCCATCGGGGATAATCAGCGGCGGGCTAAACTCGATGGCGCGAGTCTTTTTGCGCTGCAGCGAAGACATGCGGATGCGCCGCGAACGTTGCACTTCGTCTTGGTGCATGAGCGCGCGCACCCAGGCGCCCCCCTCTTTGGGCACCCGATCCAAAGCATAGTTGGCCAAGTCGGCGCCCGGGTCTTCGGATTCGGATCCCTTGGCTGACGTCGCCCAGCCGCCGAGATACAGCACCTTGATGCCTTCCATGACCGCGCGCACCGCTCCGGTGGGCGAATACGGGCCATAGGTGGTCTCTTGTTTTTTGTCGCGGAACAAGCGCTGCAAGTAATCGAAGAGTTTTAGCGCCGATTGTTTGGCAATCGTATGATCGGCCTGCAAATTGCCGCGCAAGGACACAACCTCGGCTGCAGTATGCAGACGGGTAATATGCCGGAAGCGCGAGCTATGAAACCAGCCATCGGTTTCGCGCAGTTCCTTCGCCCATGCGATCGCCTCGACGTCCCGGCGTGAATCCAACCGAATAATTTTGTCAGCCATGTCGCAACCCTTTTTATCGTGGGTCTAGAATCGACTATTCCCCCAATATCACTTTCCTGGCGGCTGCTTAAGCTAATAATAAAGTAATCGTCTAATCAAGCGTTGGCTTTGGCCGCTGGCCGGTTTTCTTGAAGTGAAAATAATCACGCAGGATCGCCGCGTGATCGAAGGCCAGCGGCGTCGGTAAATTATTGTCAGAAAATATTCTTGCTACCCGCGCATCGTCGGCGCCCCGCGGTGTCCCCTGCGCCGTGGCGATAAAAACCACTGCCAATGTGTGGTGGCGCGGATCGCGCTTGGGATCGGAGTAGGTGTAGAACTGTTCCGTCAGATGCACGTCTAAACAAGTTTCTTCCTTGGCTTCCCGCACCGCGGCTCGCTCCACGCTCTCGCCGTAGTCGACGAATCCTCCCGGCATCGCCCAACCCGGCGGCGGATTTTTTCTTTCGATCAGAACTATGCCGCCATCGATTTCGATAATGATGTCGACGGTAGGAAGAGGATTACGGGAATTTTTAGCCATCCAGCTTCCCTACCTTGACTCCATGAAAAGCGCAAGGTAGAAAGATCACTCATCAATTATCGCGGGGTGGAGCAGTCTGGCAGCTCGCAAGGCTCATAACCTTGAGGTCCCGGGTTCAAATCCCGGCCCCGCAACCAAATACTTAAGGGGTCTTCATGACCCCTTTTTTATTGTCCCCTTCCGCATCGTCATCGTGATTCCCCGCATATCCGGCGATGCGCGCCGATCTCAAGCCAGTATGACTTGCGTCGCGGCCCAGAGCTGGTAAATCTCTAAAGGCAATGATTTTTTGCCCAGGATCGTCAAAGTAGCAAAGACACGATCGATTTGATGAAGTACTCAACAATGACCAACCGCCTCTCCCTTAGCGCATGGCTATTTGCGATACTGCTACTTAGCTACGGCCATCCAACTTGGGCATCGCACCACTACACGGCAAAGCAGCTTGAAGCTTTGGCATCCCGCGTCGGGCAAACATTTTGGAGCCAACCGGTGGACGGCAAGGGGCCGAGTTTCGCCACCGCGCCGGCGGCGAATGCCAAACTCATTCGCGTCGATACGGTTGAATCCTTTCAGATCTCCGCCCTGGTGGGACAGGCAGCCAAAAACCCCTATTACAAGATCAGGCGTGAGAACGGACAAGACGGATATCTCAGCCCAGAGCAATTTCTCGAAGCCTTCAACTTGACGATCGTCACCACCGATCCCGCTGCCGAAGAAAAGCGAAAGAAATTCGACACCGCCGAGGCCGACAAGAAAAGGGTCGAATGGATCCGAGCTCAACCATGGTCGCCGGCGGTGAAAGAGGCGGCGATTAAAAGACAGCCGATTCCGGGATTGACGAGTTCCGAAATCAAACACGTGTTGGGGGCGCCAAGCCGGGTGACAAAAGTGCTTGGTCCGATCAAGGTCGCCGAAGAGCATTGGCTTTATCCTGACGGCTCGCTGCTGATATTTCACAACGGTCTACTGAGCAAGATCGAGCGCCGGGAAAACAAGTAACTTCGCCGGCAACTAGATACGGAGCTTTTTAAGTTTATCCTGGCGCTTACGTTCCGCTTTCGACAATCGGTTTGCGCCGCCGCGATCGGATGGCCCATCTTGCCAATCGTCAAACTCACTCGCGCCGCCGGGAATGTCCAACTCTTGTAAGATTTCGCTAAATTCCTGGGCGTGAATCGCCACCGCGCCGAAGCGTTCCACGGCATGACGAATTTCGCGATCCGACGACACCACTACCGCGCCACTGTTTTTTTCACGCGCCAGACGGATGACCACGGCATCGGCCTTTTCGCCCAAGCGCGAATAAACAACCGCTATACCACCTTGGGCAAGACGGGTTTCACTGGCGGAACCGGAACGCCAACCATCGAACACGACTGTCAAATTCATCGGCTTCGCTTGGCGATAGCGCACTAGATTATTGATGAGGGAATTTCGGCTCTGTTCCAGCCCGCGATCCAAGCGCTTGTCGAGCGCGAGTAAGTTATAGCCATCGATAATCAGGTCCATAGTCAACCACCCTAACGGTTTCTCCCGACCAGCGCAAAAACAGCGATTATTAGAATGGTTGTCAAATCCACAAAAAACAGGTAAAACCAGGTCGATTTTGGTAGGAGGACCGCGAGC
>JBGTCC010000078.1:0-4303 GCA_041749055.1 Thermodesulfobacteriota bacterium
TCGGCAGTCGCGGCACCCGGTACAATTTGCCGCTGGGTTCCGCACGATGTTGGACCTAGGCTGCGATCTGATTGTGGAAATTGGCCCTGATATTGTGTTCTCCTTGCTCGATCAAGGAGCATCCGCGCAGCAGAAAGTAGAAATGGTTCCAACCCTGCGCCGCGGTGAAAACGACTGGACGGCGATGTTAACAACCCTGGCGCGCTTATATGTCCAAGGTGTGCCGGTAAATTGGACGGCATTTCAAAAGGGACAAAGGTTGAGTCCGGTGCGATTGCCGAACTATCCGTTTCAGCGTTCCCGACATTGGTATGAAGGTCCGCTGGTCAAGTCACAATCTCGGGCAACGATCGTCTCGGAGGCTTCTGCTGGCCATCCTCTGCTGGGTCGACGATTGAGCTTGCCCGGCTCCGCTGAGATCCGCTTCCAATCTATATTCAGTCAGAGCGCGCCCCATTTCCTTAACGATCACCGCCTATTCGGCGTTTCATTGCCGCCCGCTGCGTGCCATTTTGCCATGCTGGCGCAGGCCGCGGAATTTCTCGGCGGCACTCAAGGCAACTGCTATCGCTTCGAAGCGCTTAATTTATTGCGGCCCATGTTACTGCCGGACGGGTGCGAGCGCGAGGTTCAGTTGATTTTCAAGCCAGACGCTCAGGGCTGGAGTCTAGAGCTGACCAGCAGCGATTCCGGAGAAGCGAAATCGGCAGGCGACGCATGGACGCCGCACATGATTGGCTTTGGCCGGGTGCTTAGTGCAGAGAATCTTACTCCTGCAACGCGGACGATGGACCTGAGCGCTCTCAAAGCGCGCTGCACGCGCGAGCTTTCCCGTGGCCAGTTCTACTCAAAGATCTGGGCGAATCAGGGCGGCACCGGGTCCGCGTTCCGCTGGATCGAATCGATCTGGCAAGGCGATCAAGAGGCCGTATGCCTCGCGGCTTGTCCCACCAGCGTCGCTGACGCAGCGAACTATCGTGTGCATCCGGGCCTGATCGAAGCCGCTTGCCAGGTGCTGCACTGCTGCGCCGCCATCGAGACCGAGGAAGCACTGCAAGAGAGCGGGATCACTTTTGTGCCGTTCTCTGTCGATGTCTTTTCACTGTTCGAAGTCACGGCCAGCCATTCGCCGGCCTGGTGTTACGCGCAACTCCGCGAGCATAGTAAAGACAATGTCCTTGCCGATTTGTCGGTTCTAAATGCTTCCGGGGAACTCGTCGCTCAATTGATGGGGTTTCGTCTGCGACCGATCACCCAGCAAGCTGTGGGCGCATCGACGCAGCGAGAATCGATGCGTCCGAACCGGCAGCCCCAACCGAGTTCGACGCCCGGGCATGCGGCCGAGGTTGGTAAATCGGTGGACAGCGTGCAAGCAACGGTGCGCTATCTGCAAGCGCAATGTGCAGAGCTATCGGGCTATCCTGAATCAGCGATTCCCAGCGATCAGGGATTCATGGCCATGGGCCTGGACTCCCTGGTCGCCATGGTTCTATCCAACCGCATCCGTCACGACTTCGGCTGCGCAGTCTCTGCCAGCCAGATTTTAATGAGCGCGAGCATCGAATCGCTGGCACGGTTGATTTGTCCGATCATCGCCGTGTAGTTGACGGATCCTTCATATGACCTAGGCGCAAATTGTGCGACCCTCAGACGGAATGTTTCAACTTGCTACGGTGCAACCAAAGCGCTAGCCGGAGCATCTAACGGTTCGGCGGCGTTTCATGTTAAGTCCTTCCGCTCAAGACCGGGGAACTTCAATTCACGACCCACATATCTCGCGCAACGAGCTCGTTGCACGCTTGCGGGATCCTCGATTGATGATTGTCAACGTCATGCCCAAGTCGACTTTTGACGACGGGCATATTCCCGAGTCGATCAGTCTTCCCCTCGCGGATATCGACAGCAGCGCGCGCAGAGTCATTCCTAATCTCGCTCAAGAAATTGCTATCTACTGCGCCGGGCCGACGTGACCTTTGGGTGGGCAGGCCGTGCGCCAGCTCGAGACCCAAGGTTACACCCATGCCCGTCATTACATCGGTGGTATGGCGGATTGGTTTGGGGACGGCGGGGCGATGGAAAAGGGCAATGGGGCGGTTGTCGCTGCGCTGAATAGTTCTAGCTTGGCGCCAATTGCAGCGCCTAGCTTGTCCTGGTTGGAAGCCGTCGCCAATCTTTCGCTTGAACGGCTCATCGTCGTCTGGCTCGGTATGATCGTTGCTTTCGGTTTGATCTATTGGATCGCCGGGGCCGGTATGGGAATGGGGCTTCATGCGGGGAGCGGCGCAGTCAAAGCTGACGGCCAGGGATTTGTCACGGCGATTTATTTTAGCATCGTGACCGCGCTGTCGATCGGCTACGGCGATGTTGTGCCGCTGGGTTGGTTTCGCCTGGCGGCGATCATCGAAGGCGCCGCCGGCTTGCTGATCTTCGGTTGTGTCATTTCCAAGCTGGTGTCGCGGCGCCAAGAGGAACTTACCGAGGAGATCCATCGCACGACCTTTGAAGACCGTCTCGACCGGGTGCGGACCAATCTCCATCTCGTCTTTTCCGATCTCGGTTCGGTGCAGCAGCTGCAAGTGGAGCAGTTCGTCTTACCGGAATTGGTCCTGCGCCGACTCGAAAGCACGGTACGAGTATTTCGCGGCGAGTTGCAGTCGGTGCATGATTTGCTTTATCGCGGCCGGATGATGCCCGACGAAGAAACGATGGCATCGCTGCTGGAGAATTTGATCATTTGTCTGCAAGGCCTGGCCGACATCGAAAACTCGTTGCCAAGCCGGTCCGCTAGCTTGAGCGCGGGGCTGCGATCGATCAGTCATCTCGCCAATGAAATCTGCGGCGAATGTGGGCCGCGCCCTTATGCGCCTAAATTGAAAGAATCCATGGATCGGATCCAGGAGCTGGCACGCAAAATCGCGTGACCATTTGTCGACAGCCTCATGTGATTTCTTGTTTGCCAATCCTCGTTATGATATTGGGTGCGACATCATATTTGTTGGAGGGATGACCATGCATAGACTGATTAAACCCATGTTGCCGTTGATCGCTTTGGTCTTGATGCTTGCCGGCTGCCAGGCGCTAACCGGTGATACTCTGGGGCAGAACATCGATGATACGACGATCACCACGACCGTTAAGGGGAAGCTTGCGGCGGATAAAGGTTCATCGGTGACGCGAGTTCAGGTCGACACCAACCGAGGCGTGGTCGCGTTGACCGGTACCGTTGAAAGCGCTGCCGACCGTGCGCGCGCCGAACAAAACACCCGGACGGTTGGCGGCGTCAAGGGCGTGTCGAATAACCTCCAAGTCCAAAAATAGTCCGATGGCAAAGTAAGATTGCGGCGGGAGTGCCGAGGTTCGAGTTCTTCCGCGCCGAGAGTTCGCTCGCCAGGCGGTATTTATTTTTCCCTCCGAACTCGGCGCGTTTGCGCCCTTTGCGGGCGGCATTTCAGAATTCGAGGCTCGCCAGCTTGCGGATCATTACCTATTAAGCGCATCGAAAAAGCCGCTCTTTTCCAGTTGATCGATGATCGAAAAGTCGACGAACTGTTCGGGTTTTGGCAGCGGCTTTTTCCCGGCATATTGGTTCTCAATCATAAACTGAACCGCTTTGAGCGACGGGCGCGGTGTTTTCTGCAACGTCGGCGCATAGTCCTGCCAGGTGCCTTCCAGGATTTCCTCGTCAGTGATCTTGCCGTACTTACCCAAAACTTTTTTGCTGAATTCTTTATCCGTGCGATAGCGCTGCATGCCGCGCGTGAAGGCGCGCATGAAGCGCAGCGCCGTGTCGCGCTGCTGGGCGACGAAAGCACGCGTCGTGATCACGGTGCCGTTGATGTCCTCGACGCCGAGATCGGCAAAATTGACCAGCTCGCGCATACCGCTTTTTACCGCCTTTGGATAGAGAGGATAGCTGAGGGCGGCGACCTGCACGATGCCGTTCATCAACGCCGCGAACGCCTCCGGTTGCGCGCCGAAGGTGAGCATGGCGACATCTTTGGCGGGGTCGAGATTGAACTGCTTGAGCGCGATGCGCATGACTTGATCGGAAGTCGAGCCGAAAGTGGTGATGCCGGCCTTTTTGCCTTTCAAGTCGGACGGCTGTTTGATCTCGGGGCGCGCAATTAGACGGAAGGGTGAGACGGTACCCGTGGAACCGATGATCACGACGTCGGCGCCGGCGACATTGGCGGTGAGCGCCGCAATGGCGCCGGCCTGAATGATCGGCGCGCTGCCGCCCAGCATCGCCGCAACCATTCGGCTGCTGCCGCCGACGCGGTCGTGTTCGACATCATGCCCTTCG
>JBGTCC010000079.1:0-9945 GCA_041749055.1 Thermodesulfobacteriota bacterium
GGAGTGTTCACCATGATTGCAATCCTTGGATTAGCGAGCCATTCCCGATGAGGAAACCACCGACTGGAGAGCCGTGTGCGGGAGAACCGCATGCACGGTTCGGAGGGCGGGGACGGCGAAAGCCGTCTCCGACCCCTATCATCCCCCCTCCCGCCCCTGGATGCCGGCCTGCGCCGGCATGACGAGTCTAACGAATGAACCCCCGGGAGGGGGCTTCCGGTATTTTCATGATCGGTAGACGAGCGCAAGCTCATGAAACACTTCGTGGTGAGAACAATCTCTGCGTTTAAACAACCGTTTATTTCCCTTTGACGAAGAAGCCGATGGCCACCGGCACTTCGGAGGTGCCGGGCACCGATTCTTCCAACCTGCCTGATTTGAAATAGAACTGGGCGGAGCCACCGCCATCGAGATTCAATAACTCGGGTGTGTCGAGACGCCATTTGGGGTTGGAAAATAATTCTTGCAGCTCGACGAAACTCAAGCCGCCCAACAGGGCGTCGGTAACCGCGATGACGATGCGGCCGGCTTTGTCGATGCCGAGCACGGTCCGGCGGGCGTAGCGGCCGAGGCCGCGTATGGTCTCCACTGGCGCGCCGTGGTTTAACAACAGCGGGCCGGACTGCAGCGCTTCGCTGGCTTGGGCTGGCGAGAAATTGTCGCGGTGCATGACCGCTGGATTGCCATCCGTGAGCGCGAAAACACCGGTGTAGAGACCGTGTTTCGATACGGAGCGATTGATCTCTTTGTCTCTGATCTTTAAATAAGCCAGCGGGCGGCCGCGCTCGTCGAAATAGTTGGCATTGATCGCCGCGATGGCGCCGCTCTTTTCAACGAAGCTCATTGCCGTGGTGCTTGTCATTTGGAAATCCCCGCTCGATAACACCCGCGCGCTGATGAACTTGGGCTCGAAGCGCAGCAGTTTTAGTTCGAGGGTGTGGTTCGGTTCGGAGCGAATGAAGGAGATTGTGCGCTGCTCGACGCCTTTCTGAATGGTTCGCCAGCTACCTAGATCGGTGGCGCCGAGAGTCCCGCTGATCTTGAATCGCCCCGCGGTTTGACCCTGCGCCGGCGCAGTGTGAAAAAACAGCGCCAGGACAATCAGCGCATATATGAACGGGAATCGCTTCATTTACGTACGGCAAAAGCATAACAAACCGGCGCCAAAAGAACAGCTATCCCGCAGTTGCTTCTCTTAACCGGTTCCTGCTAACTGGAGAAACTAATCAGTTAATCATGGAGGAAGTCATGGGCAACATTTATCGAATGATAGTTCTTTTCGGATTGGTCGCGGCATTACCCGCTTGCGGCAACAAGGAGGATCAGGCGGCGCGCGATGAGGCAGCCAAACAGGCGATCCAACAAGGCGCCCAGAAAGAACAAAAGATGATGGAAGGCATGGTCAAGGGCGTCGAGACCGTCGAAAAGAAGATGACCGAGGCGAAGGAGGAGACGAAGAAGTAAACTCACTTCGTCGATGTTAAGTTCTGCGCTACAAACCGGCATTGCGTTCGCGCTGACTGCCGGTGTGCTCTGGGGCATCGGCCCGCTGCTTTTAAAGCGCGCGCTGAAATATACCAATGTCAGCACCGCGACCCTGGTGGAGCAGAACGTTTCGGTCTTTCTCCTGGTCGGTCTGGCGGGTTATTCCGGTGAGATCGGCCAAATCGATTTCACCGGCCGGGCGTTCTGGGCATTCTTCTTGGCCGGCGCCATCGGTGCTAGCTTCGGCAAGGTATTTTACTACAAAGGCATCGACAAGGTCGGCGCGTCGAAAGCGACTTCGGTAAAAAACAGCTCGCCGTTTCTCACGGCGATTCTCGCCATCGTCTTTCTTGGCGAAGCGATGAGCTGGTTTATCTTCGCCGGGGTTACTCTCATCGTCCTCGGCATCGTTGTCATTACCCAAACCAAAGCGGGCGGCGAGCGCGGCGTCGACCGCTTTCAATACTTGCTATTTCCCATCGTCGCGGCGCTCTGCTTCGGCATCAACCCGATCTTCAAAAAAATCGGCATCAACGCCGCCAATCTGCCGGTGCTGGGAACGATGATTACCCAGGTGACCGCGCTAATCTTCATGTTGCTGTTCGCCAAGCCGATCGGTTTGCAGATCAAGTTCGAACGGGTACCGGCGAAGGCGCTGCTCTATTGCACGCTGTCCGGCATCACCGAGGGCTTGGGCTCGCTGTGTACCTTCTACGCGCTTATTTATGGGCCGGCGGCGATCCTGTCGCCCATGTGGCGCATCTCACCGCTGGTGACATTCGGTTTAGCGCATTTCACTTTGAAAGGTATCGAAGTGGTGACGCTGAGAGATGGCGCAGCGGCGAGCTTGATCGTCGCCGGCGTGTTCGTCTTGAGCCGCGGTTAGGATTATTTCTTCGGTGTGATTTTGAAAACCACGCGTTCCAACCGCGGCGGCGAGTCGCGCAGGGTCAGCACCTGTTTGCGCAGCGCCTCATCGCTCACTTGCTCGGCTGTGCAGGAACGCTTCCCGCCCTTAAGAGTGATCTCGACGGCGTTGTTGGCGATCATGTTCTGACACCAGTGTTTGCCTTGGACTCTGGTCGAGGTGGCGTAGAAATTCCCCTGGAAAAAGAGCAAGCGCAGCTCTACGGTGCGTGGTAGGCCGCTTTTGCGGCCGATGGTGGTGAGGTCTCCGACGACGGTGGAGCCGTCTTTGAGGTTCATGGGCGGCAATATACGTTCAAGATCGACGTGGCACAAGTTCAACGTCACTGCCTTGACTCCCTCGCGGATCGAGGGATAAGCTTGGCGGCGATTAGTCGATTTTATATCGTAACGACAACTGGAGTGGAGACGTGATGGCAGCTAAGAAATCGACCGGCATCACCGCGACGATGATCAAGTTCGGCGGCGGCATTAGCGCCGCGCGGGCGCTTCCCAAAGCCAAAGGCAAACGGCCGGCGGTGATCATTTTGCATGAGCGCTACGGCGTCGATCAGCATACCAAGGATCTGACCGCCAGGCTCGCCCAAGCGGGCTTTGTCGGCTTGGCGCCGGATTTGTTTCATCGCTTCACCGGCGACCGCAAAGCAGTGTTGCGCGGTGAGCAGCGAGTCGACCTCACCGACGACGGCGCGCTGGCCGATCTGAACGCGGCGGTGGAATATCTCAAAAGACTGAAACAAGTTGACGGGTCGCGGATCGCTATCATCGGCGTCTGCCAAACGGGCCGTCAACCGGTGCTGCTGGCGGCCAAACGCGATGACCTCGCCGGTGCCGTGGTGCTCTACGGCGCGGTCGGTGGCCGCGACTGGCAGGGCAACGAGCTGCGGCCTACCCCAATAGATGAGCTGGTCGCCCAGGTGAACTGTCCGGTGCTGGGGATTTTCGGCGAGGCGGATCATATCATTTCGGTCGACGATGTCGCGCGGTTCCGCAACTGTTTCGAGAAGTCGAAAAAGAGCTGCCAAATCCGCATCTACCGCGACGCGCCCCATGGTTGGCTCAACGACACCATGCCGGGCCGTTACCGCAAAGAGGCCGCCAACGATGCCTGGAAGCTGATGATGGGTTTTCTCAAGAAGTGTTTCGCCGGTGGGTGGGATAAGAATAGGATTTTCTGCACTTACGAAAGCGACTACTCGACGACCTATGATTTTAAAAAAAATGTTCGGATGGAATAGTGGGGGCATGGTGAATTTATTACAGCGCCGGATTTTGCTGCGGGCCCTGGCGATACCGGTCGCGTTGACGATTCTTGCCACCGGCGATCCCGCGCCAGCGGCGGAACGAGTGACGATCGCAACGCCGAGCCGCGGACTGTTCGAGTTTCCCGTCGTCGTCGCCATGCGCAAGGGATTCTACAAAGACGAAGGGATCGATGTCGATAAGATTCAAATGCAGCCGGCCATTGGTGTCAAGGCGTTGATGTCCGGCGACGTCGATTATCTGCTCGCTTGGGGCTCGGCACTGCGCGCCGCGGTTTCCGGAGTGCCGATCAAAGCGGTGCTCGGTTTTGCCGGCCGGCCATTGCATGTCCTGATCGCCCGCCCCGAGATCAAATCGCCCAAAGATTTGAAAGGCAAAATCATCGGTGTCGATTCGGTCGCCGGCACGGTCGACTATCTGTCGCGCGTGGCGGTGCGCCACTTCGGATTCGAGCCGGAGAAAGATGTCAAGATCATCGTCACCGGCGAGAGCCCGACGCGCCTGGCGGCGTTGCGCGCCGGCGCCATCGACGCTACTCCCATTGACGTCGCCTTCGCGGTCAAAGCCGAGGACGAGGGGTTCAAGCGGCTGGTCTATTTGGGCGACCTTATTGAATTGCCGCTTTCCGGCATCGCCGTGATGGACCAGAAACTTCACACCCAACGCGATCAAGTGAAGAAAGTTGTGCGCGCCGGAGTGCGCGGCCTGCGTTTCATGAAACAGAATCGCAATGAGACAGTCCAGATGCTTGCCGATTATCTGCGCATCACGCCGTCCCAGTCCGCCCGAGCCTACGATGCGTCGATTAATTCGTTTACCGACGACGGCATTATTTCCGACAAAGGCGTGCTCCTCGACGTACAGCTAACCAAGGAGCGGCTCAAGCTGACCAAAGATATTCCGCTGAGTCAGTTGGTCGATTGGAGTTTGGTGAAGGAGATTAATAAGTAGTATTGTTTTCAGCTAAGCAAAGCGTCGCTATATCATTTTTACAAGTTAACCTTACCGGAGATATTATGCTGCTCGGTTCTTGTCTTTGCGGGGGTGTGAAATATGAGATCGACAGCGAGCTGGGCGCGGTGACCAACTGTCACTGTAGCTTGTGCCGCAAGATGTCGGGGTCGGCGTTTGCCAGCGGAGCGGCGATTCCGGCGGCGTCGTTTCGCTTCACCGCGGGACAGGAACTGCTCAAAGAATGGCAATCGTCGCCAGGCAATCATCGAGTGTTTTGCGGCCGCTGCGGCACGCCATTAGTGAAGCGGAAAGATAAAGATCCGAGCACCTTGCGATTCCGCCCCGGCAGTCTCGATAGCGATCCGGGGGTGAGGATCTCCAAGCATATTCACGTCAGCTCAAAAGCGCCTTGGGTGGAGATCAAGGACGATTTGCCGCAGGCGGGATGAAACAATTGCAACGAGTTATTGCTCTCTGCGCTGTGCTTGGCACTTTGCTTTGGCTGACGGCCTGCGAGTCGGAGGACTTTCTTAAAGTTGACAGCGTTCGTTCACCGTTGATGGAGGACTTCGAGAGCTACGCATCGATCCAAGAGGTCACGGCGAAACTGCCCAAGGATCTAGAAGTGAAGGTGGTCGCCGATACCTCCCTGGCGAAAAATAGTTCTCAATCGCCTTATAAGATTCATTCAATCAGCGTCGCGCCCTACGAGCAGTTGAATCACTTGGGCACCTTGCAGCTAACTTTTTACAACGACCGGCTCATGCAAAGCGCTTTCTATCCAGAGAAATTCAAAAGTTATGCTAGCGCGGTTGAGAAAACCGGCTTGGTGCTGCAATTTGGCGCCGAAACTGTGCGCGGTAATACGGTGATCTGGCAAGGTAAGGACGACGACCAGTACCGATTTGTCGGTTGGGCCGATAAACGCTTGCGCCAACAACAACAGCGCTGGCTGGTGCGCTACAACTGATGCGTCCACTATTGGTTTCAATTGAGTTCGCTTGATTACCAATCTCTTGTTGTGAAGTTACCTCGCGCGTTTTATCGACAGCCGACCAAAGAAGTTGCCAAGCAGCTGTTGGGTAAATATCTCGTGCATCGATACGCCGAAGACACTTTAGTCGGACGGATCGTCGAGACCGAAGCCTATCTTGGCCCGCACGATCTGGCCTGTCACGCTGCTAAGGGAAGAACCAAGCGGACCGAGGTGATGTTCGGCGCGGCGGGTCACGCTTACGTTTACTTCATCTACGGATTCTATAACATGCTCAATCTGGTCACCGAGACGAAGGATTTTCCTGCGGCTGTGTTGATCCGAGCGGTGGAGCCGGTAAGCGGGATCGAGCAAATGAAGCAGCATCGAATGAGTAATTTGCTGCACAAACTCGCCAGCGGTCCCGGCAAACTTTGCCAGGCGTTTGCCATCGACCGATCGCTCAATGGCGCCGATGTTTGCGGCAACGTCCTCTATCTCGAAGACCGCGGTGAACCGATGCCGAAGTTCACCGCCACGCCGCGGATCGGCGTCGACTACGCCGGTCAGTGGAAGGACAAGCCGTTACGTTTTATAGTTCGTGACAGCGAATTTGTCTCGAAACGTTAGACGGACTCAGTTGGGCAGAACTCTCGATGAAGAAGTACGTAATCCGAGCGGACATCAGTGCAGAACGGTTAGCCGAGACCGGCCCGGTCGTGTCAGGAAGCTGGGCGCGGCAGCATGACGAACTGGGTCGCGAGATCAGAGGCGAATTTCTTATCGACACCGGCGCCTACGGTGCGATGATCGATCTTGCTGTCGCCGAGATGTTACCCTTGTCACCGCTCGGCACCCGAGCGGTGCATGGGATTCATGGTTATGGCACGCTACAACTTTACTTAGGCCGCGTGTACCTGCCGGCAGTGGATGTGGACGGAAACCGAACGCTCTATTCGACTGCGCTCGAATGCGTCGGTGTGCCGTCCTTGCGTGAGAAGAGCCGCGAGCATCGCGCCGATGTCATCGGCATTCTTGGCCGGATATTCTTGCGCAACGCCAGTTTCACGGTCGATCATCTGGCGGGAAAGCTCGAACTGGTAATCGCCGAGCAATCGGGTAACTATTAGAAATCGATGGCTGCGAGCACGAAAACCATTTATGTCGACTTCGATGACGTGCTATGCGCGACCGCACGCCATTTCCTCGCCGTCGTCGAGCGCGAATTCGACAAGCGGATCGCCTATGACGAGCTCACCGATTTCGACATCGGTACCTCGTGCGGCCTGAGGCCGGAGGAAACCGAGGAGCTGTACCGCATCGTGCATCGGCCGGATGAACTCATGCAAATGGCGCCGGTCGATGACGCGATCGCCGCGCTGCGGCAATGGGCGGATAGCGGTTACGAGATTGCCATCGTGACCGGCAGGCCGCCCGAGTCCTATGAACCGTCGTTGGCTTGGTTGAACCGTTATCGCGTGCCGCACCAATCTTTTAGCATGGTCGATAAATACTCACGCTTTACGACTGACAACACCGTGGCGATTCGTCTCGACGAGTTGGCGCAGCGGGAGTATTGTTGGGCGGTGGAAGATTCCCTGCCGATGGCGCAGTTTCTCGCTACTCAGATGAAGCTCCGAGTGGCGCTGATCGATTGCCCGTGGAATCGCGTCGCCGAAGATCACGTCAATGTTGGCCGCTATGCCGAGTGGCAGACACTTGCGGCGCAGATGCCGAAGAGCCAAAGAAGATAAGAGCATGGACGGCAAAGAATCTAGCGCGGCAGAGCCGCAACCAAAAAAAGAATAGCCGCAAACAACGCAAAGGGCGCAATAGAGCATCGGGAGTTGAAGGGGCGGGTTTGAAACCCGCCCTCTTGGATTTGGCGCATCGAGAAATTTTCGCCGGCGCGGTAAATTTGAATGGATGGCAAGACACCTTTTTCACTAGCGCAGTTTGTCGCCGACCTGCGGTCAATCACGGCGGCCACGGCGGATGAACGAGAAATCCTCCGGCAAGTTGCGCCGCTGGCCGAGCGTTTGGCTGCTAGTCCAACTTTAAAAAACGAAGCGCCGATCACTTCGAATGTCGAAAAAGGCTTCAGCTTCAATCTGCTCCATGAAGAGCCGGATCATGGGTTGGCGGTGGCGCTGTTGCATTGGCTGCCGAGCGGCGCAACCCTGCCGCACAATCACGGCACTTGGGGCATTGTCGTCGGTCTCGAAGGCGCGGAGAGAAACATTTTCTGGCGGCGCATCGACGACGGCAGCCGCGCCGGCTTTGCCGAGCTCGAACGGGTCGGTGCCATGGACTGCGTTGTCGGTCAGGCGGTGGTGTTGCCGAACTCGATAATTCACAGTGTCGAGAATACTACGGATCGACCGAGCGTCTCGCTCCATGTTTATGGCAAGAACGTTTACAACACCGGCCGCTCGCAATTCGATATTGTCAATAAGCGCGAACTACCATGGGGTAAAAACGCTGCGTAAGTTTGGGAGGTAAGTCATGATCAGAATAGTGTCCGCGATAATTCTTTTTCTCTTTAGTATGAGCGAGATCAGCCACGGCGCCGACGCCGATACGCAACAACGGTTGCGTCTCGAAGCGGCGCGCAAAGAAGGCAAGATGATTTTCTACACTTCGGTGGAGACCGAATTTGCCCGTTCGCTCACCAGCGCCTTCGAAGCCAAGTATCCATTTATCAAGACCGACATTTTTCGCTCGACCCATGACAAAATCTTTAGCCGCATGAACATCGAGCGCCAGACGAATACCTTCGTCGCCGACGTGGTCAGCGTCGGCGAGTTTGAAACCTACCACATGCAAAAGAAAGGTTTTCTCGCGCCTTACAAATCCCCCTACGCCGCGGTCTATGCCGAGGGATTCAAAGACCCCAACGGTTATTGGACCGACCTTTACGACAATCTGATCGTCACGGCATACAACACCAACAGAGTTAAACGCGACGAGTTGCCCAAGCGTTGGGAAGATCTGCTGCATCCGCGTTGGAAGGGGCGCATGGTGTTGGATCAGAATGAAGATCGCTGGTTTGCCAACATGCTCCACTACATGGGCGAGAAAAAAGGGCTGGAGTTCATGCAGTCGTTGGCGAAGCAAGAAGTGGCCATCCGCAGCGGCCGCTCGCTCATCACCCAACTGCTCAGTGCCGGCGAGTTCGACTTGCAGATCGTCGCCTACTGGTACCGGCCCCATCTGATGAAAAAACAAGGCGCGCCGGTGGATTGGCTGGGATTGGAACCGGCGATCCTGGCGCTTCATCCCATTAGCATCATCGAAAAGGCGCCGCGTCCCAACGCGGCGCGCTTGTTCATCGACTTTGCGCTATCGGATGAAGGGCAAAAAATATTTCTCAAGCGCGGCCGCGAGCCGGCCATGCCCGGCTTACGACCGGAGGGCTACCCCGGTCATCTCAAAGTGATTCCCAGCCGGGTGCAGCTGGCCGAGAAGCTCGACGATTATAGCCGGCAGTACCGCGCCCTGTTTGTCCGGTGATTCCGGCTTTACGATTTTCCGATTCGGAAATTCCTCCCGCCAAGGCGCAAAGGCGCCAAGTTCAGAGGGGAATAATAATATTCGGATATAACGTTTTCGCCATTGTAGTCCGAGCTTTGCGGCTTTGGCGCCTTTGCGGGAGATACTCCGAATTTCGCTCGCGGCGCTTTTCAACTCAGCGGCGCGCCGCTCTTCGAGTGGCGATCGGTCAGTTCCAAAAGATAACCATCGGGATCTTGGATGAAGGCAACCTTATCTTGGCTGCCGGGACGGTTGGGCTGCGGGCCGAGGGTAAATTTCACGCCTTCGGCTTTGAGTTTTTCACTCAAGGTGTAAAGATCCGAAACGTAAATCGCGACATGGCCGTACCACTTGGGCATCGCCGGGACATGGCCGGGCCCGCCGGTTTCGATCAGCTCTAACCCAGGATATTCATCTTCAGTGCCATAGCCGATATAGCCGACCCGCTCATTCTTATCAGGGGAGGGGCGCAGCCGCTGCACGTCCATGCCCAACAAACGAGTATAAAAATCTATGCTGCGATCGAGATTGCTGACCAGCATCATGGTATGACGAATGCGAAAGGTGACGTTGTTGACGGTTTTTTCCCCTGCCACTTGTTCCTCCTGAAGCTCGGTAGATCTAAGGTAGCGTATGAACGCGCTTCGGTGGCGCGGCTGGTTTTGCAGCGCGCATGGGATCATTCGCTTCTACGCCAGTGCTTTGTTGACAGCGCGGCGAAGAAATACGCCAATCAAGTGGCGCTTGTAGTCGGCGCCGCCTTCGGTGTCGTCCACCGGGTCGGCGGCTTGGGCTAAGGCTTCGGCGGC
>JBGTCC010000080.1:0-3371 GCA_041749055.1 Thermodesulfobacteriota bacterium
TTTTTGGAACAACCCCGAATCGATCAACGCGCCGTAGCCGGCGATATAAGCCGTCAACTGCCCCTCTTCCTCGGCCGCCTTCACCGTGCGCTCCCATTCCGCCTGCCAGGTCGGCTTGGACTCGGCCGCGTGAGAATAGCCGCTCGAACATAAACCCAGAATGAGCCCATACATAGCTAACCGATGGCGCATGGTGAGTCTCTCCTATTCCGACCTTGAACTTTGAACCCTTGTACCTGAACGAATCTTACTCCGGACTGGCCACCTGATGCGACAGCATGATCTCCTTGCGCTGCTTGGCCGACTCCAGTATAGCCAGGCACACTTCCAAGGTCGCCGCGCCCCAGCGGCCACCATGGAACACCGGCCGCCCCTTGACCACCGCGTCGTATAGCTCTTCGACTTCCGCTTCGCGGCCGCGGCTGCCCGCCGGTAAATTGATTTCGCGCTGCTCGGTCTCGCCGTAGATCTTCAAACCATCGGGCGTCTGACGAATATCGCCCTTCCGGCAGCTCACCACCATATGGCCGAAGAAGGGCTGCTTGCGCTCGCCGCTCCAGACATGGCTGAACTCACCCTCGCGCCTGCCGCCGAAGCGCATGCCTTCTTTTAACTGCTCTTCTTCCTCCGCCGTGCGTACTTCGCGCAACTTAGCGCGAACGGATAAATTAGTTTCGGGCGGCCGATGCTGCCCGCCCTCGCCGACCCAGTCAAATAATTCCGCGGTGTCGAAGAAACCATAACCGCTATAAACCAGGGTCGCCGGAGTGCCGTCTGCGAATTCTAAATAACAAGTATAGCTGCCTTCCCACTCCCGCGCCTCGTCCCAGATGCCGGTCATGGCGCGCACGCTACGCACCATGCCGCCGCCGATCAAGCGCACCACGTCGACATGGTGCGGTCCTTGATTGAGCACCACGCCGCGGGTCATGGCGAGTTCATGCTTCATCCGCGGCCGGTACATGAACTCGTTGTAGTTCCAGGTATTGATCATGCACAGCTTGCCCAATTCGCCGCTTTTGACGATCTCGCGGATCTTGCGGATCGGCGGATCGAAGCTATGGGTGTGGCCGCATAAAAGTTTAACGCCGTATTTATCCGCGGCTTCATTCATGGCGTCGCATTCCGCCAGGTTCATCGCCATCGGCTTTTCGACGATGATATGCTTTTTGTGCTTTGCCGCGGTGATGGCGTGCTCGGCGTGGAGCGCATTGGGCGTTGCGATATAGACCGCGTCGACGTTGGGACTGGCGCATAACTCTTCAACACTAGTGTAACCTTCGGCCTGGTACTGCGCGCTGAACTTGGCCACCGCATCCGCGCGCATATCCGCCGCGGCGGTAATTTTGATGAACGGCAACTTCGCGATGGGCGGCAGAATCTGCGTGCTCGCCACGCCGAGACCCGCCATGCCCAGTCTGAGAATGTCACTCATCGATGTTCCTTTGACCAAGGCTTTCTTCCTTCCTCCCCTGGAAGGACTGAGGTGAGAGCGCATTTTGTGCCAACACGATTGCCCCCAACCTTCCCTCCCAAAGGACGATGGCAAATTGTGAACTAATCGGACGAACCTTGCTCGGCGATTTTCTCCTGCACAATGGCGCGAATATCTGCCGCCTTCGGCGCAACTTCAGAGATCACCGCGATATGCGAAAACTGGTTTTTCTTAGAATCGCGCACCACATGCAGCGGATCGCGCCCTTCCTGCACGTCTCGAATTCCCTTGAGCAAGAGCTTGCGCGCGGCGACAATCGCCTTGTCCGATGTTACCAGGTGCTCCTTGGTCCGGTCCTGGATCGTTCCGGCGCCCTCGATGACGCAGGCGTCCTGCGCCTGAAAGTTATAGCCGATGCCGCTGAAAGATTGGTTTTTCATCGACGCCCGGTCTTGTAAATAGCGGTTCGCCTTGGTGCGGATCATCCGATAGTCGGGCTGCAACTCGTCGCGCCCGCGCAGCATCATCGACCGGTCGAGCGCGCGCTTGCGGCTGAAAACGATGACGAACTTCCAGTGATGGTGATCGTCAATCGGCACATGCCAGTTGACCGAGTAACCCTCCGCCGCGGTCTGACCGGGGAAGGTGCTGAAGTTGGGCATGATAAAATTCGACGTGCGGAAGTAAATCTTGCCGTCTTCGATGTTGCGAATGGAAAAAATCCGCACGCCAAAATCGGTGAGCTCGACTTCGATGCGCGGCGCGATATCGGCGCCGAACAGCGAATTGGGCGAGCTCTCGCTGCCCGGCACGCGCCGTTTCTTGTCGGTCTCGGAAAGTTCGAGATTGCGGTGCAGGAACGACAGATGCACCGGATCGATATTGCCCTCGTTGGACTGAAGGTAATTGCACGAGTGATGAATTTTCGAAACGAAGCGCTGGTCTTCCGGCACCTGGAGAAATTCGTAGTTGGGCAAAAGCGGCGGCTCGCCGGGACCGATGTAGGCGAGAATCACGCCGCCGATCTCGCGGCAAGGAAAGGACGGCTGGCAAAAGTCATCGCGATGCTCGCCGCCGTTGGGTTCGCCGGGCTGTTCGAGAATCTTGCCGTTCACGTCATAAAGCCACCCATGATAAATGCAGCGCAGCCCGCCATCTTCCAACCGGCCGTACGTCAGATCGGCGCCGCGATGACAACAATGCGCAGCGAGCACGCCGACGCGCCCTTTGTCGTCGCGAAAAATCGCCAACTCCTCACCCATCAATGTCACCGCCAACGGCGCGCCGCCGGCTTTTAACTCTTCCGACAACGCCACCGGCTGCCAATAGCGGCGCAAGAGCTCGCCGCACGGCGTGCCGGCATCGGTTTGGGTTAGCAGTTGGTTTTCTTCCCGACTGATCATCTGGTAGATTCCCTCGCTTTATTATCTTCGTCCCCTCGCCCGCTTGCGGGTGAGGGCTCTGCGTAGGGGCGACCGGCCGGTCGCCCTCACGACCCCGGAAACGGAATCACGCCTTTGAACTTGGCGATGGTCTTCTCGCGCAGCTCGCGGCTCGATCGGCTGACTTTAGGAAACTGATCTTTCCAATGATACGGCCGGACGGCGTAGAAGATCGCCCGGCCATTGGTGTGATCCTTGTTATCGCGCTTTTCCGGCGGCATGCGCGGATCGAGGGGCGTGCTCCAGCAGCCGTCGATGATGTCGATATTGGTCGGCGGATCGACCCGCGTCATCATCGCCCACAACACTTCTTTCATATTGGTCGGGTCGATATCCTCGTCGACCACGACCACATAACGCCCGTTACGATTAGCCGCCGCGCAGCTGAGTGCCGCTTGCCCCGCCTGCTTCGCGTGGCCGGCGTATTTTTGCCGAATCGATACCACGGTCATATAGGAAGTGTGATTGTAGACGCCGGCGATATCTTGAATACC
>JBGTCC010000081.1:0-4029 GCA_041749055.1 Thermodesulfobacteriota bacterium
CTTCGTCACCGAGCAGGATTTCCGCGAGTTCACCTTCGCCAACGCGGCGGCGCTGCACACGCGCAACAACCCGGACTTCTTCAAGGGCACAGTGGTCGAGCACGCGGTCGCCGATGTGCTGGGACTGAACGCGCCGTTACCGGCGGTAAGTGTGTGAGCAAATTCAATAGCCCATTCACTCAATGCACTGTTCCTTCGGGAGTTTGACCGGGATGCCCATGAATCTGACTTCTCTCGCTTGATCCTCACGCGCTCGCTTTCAGACTAACCGTAGCAGATCGTATTAACCTGAAGTAAAAAATAACCCCTTCGTCGCTTGACCGTGCTGCTCCAGAATTGCTATCAGCAACCTGTAAGGGTCTTGCGCGTTCAGGCGTGAGGTAATAAACATCAGAAGAAACCGTTCGAGGAGACCAACCATGAAAAAACAGTTCGACGGCGGCGAAGCCATAGTCGATGCGTTCCGCAAGCTCGGAGTCGAATACATCCTGTCTTCGCCGGGCACCGAATGGGCGCCCGTGTGGGAAGCCATGGCCGACCAGATCCACCGGAAGAAAGAAGGGCCGAAGCTTCTCGACGTGTGGCACGAAACCCTCGCCGTCGACATGGCCGCGGGCTACACCCTGGCCACCGGCAAAATGCAGGCCGTGTTGCTGCACGCGGGCGCCGGCCTGCTACAGGGCGCCATGGGCATCCACGGCGCCTTTGTCGCCGGCGTGCCGATGGTGGTGATCTCCGGCGAGTCGATGACCTACGGCGAGCAGCCGGAGTTCGATCCGGGCGCCCAGTGGATAGGCAACCTCAGCATCCCAGGCGGCACGACCCACTTGATCAACGCACTCGTCAAATACACTTCGGTCGCGGGCAGCGTCCACACGCTCTATGAAAGCATCATCCGCGCTGGCGAACTGGCGCAGCGGCAGCCGACCGGACCCACGAATCTGTCGGTCTCGACTGAAACGTTGATGGATGGCTGGACGCCTCCGGCCAATCCGCGCAAGGTTCCGCCCGCGCCGCGCATGCTGACCGCGCTGGAGGACATCGAAAAGCTCGCCGCCGCGCTTTCCAAGGCGAAGCATCCGGTCGTGCTCACGGAGGGCGCCGGCCAGGAGGTCGAGACCTACGAGGCGCTGATCGCCCTGTGCGAGAAGTTTGCTGTTCCCGTGGTCGAGAAGGCCGGCGCTCTGTTCGCCAACTTCCCCAAGGATCATCCGCTATATCAGGGAACCGACATCAAACCGTTCTGGAACGACATGGATCTTGCGATCGTCGTCCGCGCGCGCGTGCCATGGTATCCGCCGAGCAACCGCCCGCCCAAGGCCGTGGTCGCCATGGTGGACGAAGCGCCGCACAACTCGGCCATGGCCTACCAGAGCCATCAGGCCGACATCTACCTGGAAGGCAATGTCGCGCAGACGCTGCGCGATCTGGCCAACGCCGCCACTGTCGATAAGGCTGCGGTGGAGGCAAGACGTAAGGGGCACGCTGCGGCGCACGATGCGCTGGTTGAGAAAAATCGTGCAGCACAGGCGGCGGCACGCAAGAAGACACCGATCGATCCGGTATGGCTGTGCGCGTCGCTGAACGCGGCCCTGCCGGACGACACGATCTATATCGACGAGGTCACCACCCACACCGGCCTCCTGCGTCAGCACCTCGTGTGGAACCATCCACAGAGCCTGTTCACTCGCCAGGGCGGTCTCGGACAGGGACTGGGCCTTTCGCTGGGGATCAAGCTGGCGAAGCCGGAACGGCAAGTGGTGACGCTGATCGGCGACGGCGCGTTCCTGTACAACCCGGCGCTCGGCAGTCTCGGCGCGGCACGCGATTACAACCTGCCGACCATGTCGGTAATCTTCAACAACAAGAAATACGCCGCAATGCAGGGCATGCATCAGAAAATGTATCCGGACGGGATCGCCGCAGAGACCGACGTCTACCACGGCACGCATATCAACGCGCCGGATTTCGTCAAGGTCGCCGAATCCGTCGGCGGCTACGGCGAACAGGTAACCGATCCGGAAAAACTCCAGGACGCGCTGAAGCGCGGCCTGGAAGCCAACCGGAGCGGCAAGCCGGCGATCATCGACGTGATCGTTGGCTAGATGACACGGTAGGGGCGGTTGTTGCGACGGCAGCAATCGCCTCTAACACACTCTATCCGAACCCGGAATCCACAACCGACCAGCCCGGAAATTTTCCAACGCCTCAGGTATTACAACCAGCCATTGTCATAGCGCAGGACCTGACCTCATGCTCTGACCGCCGATTTCGCCCATAATCGCTTCGACACAGGCGCCCCGGTTGTAGCTCAGTACAGAAAGGATTTAACCATGCACAAAATCTTTAGCGCTGTTCTAGTCGCGATATTTACCGGCGGTGCCTCGGTCAACGCCGGCGCAGCGCCCATCGACGACTTGATCGCCGGTGCCAAGAAAGAAGGAACTGTCGAATTCTTTGCCGCCGGTACTTTAGGCGCGGAGGGTGCCCAGAAGCTTGGCGCAGCGTTTAACAAAAAATACGGCTTGAATCTGACAACGAACTATCATCCCTCTTCCGGCATGGCGCGGGACATAGGGAAGGTCATCACCATTGCCAGCGCCGGCTTGCCGGCCGAGTGGGACGTGATGTTAGCAACGGACTCACATCACGCGAGCCTGTGGTTAAAAAAAGTGCAGCAGCGTTTCGATTACGCCAAGATCGGCGTCCCGCCGAGGCTTATCCAGTACGACGGCGGCGCCGTCGTACTGGCCCATGGCTTTGTTCTGCCGGCTTATCACAAGAAATTCTTGCCGCCGGAAGATGCTCCCAAGTCCTGGGACGATCTTCTTAATCCCAAGTGGAAAGGCGGCAAGCTCGGCATTACCGACGCCGTGCACCACCTGGCGCGTCTGGCCACCGAATGGGGCGAGGAACGCACGACAAAATATGTCAGAGCCCTGGCCGGTCAAGAAGCGATCCTCGGGCAGCCTGGACACATGTTTTCGCGCTTGCAGCTGGGCGAAATTAAAATCGCCTTTACGCTGGGGGAAGGCTATATCCACTCGGCAAAGATTTCCGGCGCGCCGGTGGTTCATGCCGAGGCCGTCGAGCCGGTGATTGCGCCGGCGACCAACGCTGGAGTCATCAAAAATGCGCGCCATCCCAACGCCGGTTTTCTCTTCGCCGTTTTTCTCACCACACCGGAGGCGCAAAAGATCTGGCAGCACTACCGCGGCGAAAGCTCGGCGTTTGTGCCCGGTACCCCGGCCTACGAGTACGCGCAGAAGAGAAAGATGGTCTACATGACCCAAGAAAAGGCGGAAATGATCAACCGGCTAACGACGGAGTACGGCAAGATCTTGGGGTTTTCCGGCTAGCCGAAGGGCGTGTTTTAGTCGCGCCGGGCGATATCGCGGCGTTTGAAGGCCATCGGTTCACACAGGGTCTTGAGCGTAACCAGCTTCGGTCCGTGTTGAAGAAGGCATTTGAGCTTGAGCTTGGGAGGTAAGGAATGGCGGGAGCCCTCGAAGATATTCGCGTAATCGATTTCACCCACGCGCTGAACGGTCCGTTTTGTACCATGCTGCTCGGCCATCTGGGAGCTGAGATTATCAAGATTGAGCCGCCGTCGGGCGACGGTTATCGCCGAACCTGGATGCCGCGCGACGCGAATACCGACGCTTACGAGTTTCTCTGGATCAACGTCAACAAGAAGAGCGTGGTGCTCAATTTGAAGCGTGCGCGGGGAGTTGAGTTGGCGCGCGAGCTTATCGCCCGCGCCGACGTGCTGGTGGAGAACTACCAAAAAGGCGTCATGGAGCGCTTCGGCCTCGATTATGAGTCCGTCAAATCGCTCAACCCAGGTTTGATATACGCATGCTCGCGCGGCTATGGGGAGTGGGGACCCTATTCAAACTATGGCAATACGGCGGCTACCAACAACAGCATCTCGGGGTGGACCCACTCGGCCTGGGAAGACAGCGGCGCTCCCGGCACACGAGTCATCGGCGTCGGCGATGAGGCCGCCGGCGTCAGCATGGCGGTGGG
>JBGTCC010000082.1:0-3612 GCA_041749055.1 Thermodesulfobacteriota bacterium
CGACGGCGACATCGGGCGGTTGCTCTCCCGCCTGGGATGCGACCTGTACCACGAGCCGAACTTCATCCCGCTGGAAAGCGACGTGCCAACGGTGGCGACGGTGCATGACCTGTCGGTAATCCTCCATCCCGAATGGCATCCGCGCGGCCGGGTGGAGGAGTTCGAGCGTAACTTCGCCGCAGGGCTTGGTGAATATCCCTTGCAGAGCGATGACAAATGTTTGAGCTATTTTCCGAGAAAATCCCTTTAAGTCAAGCTACGATCGATTGGGTTGTGCGCTTGACCAATTCCCTCAAGCCTATTACCCATTGATCATGGCAACGACAACGCGGCGCGCGCTGTTCGCTTTGACAATCCTGATTCACTTGGCCGGTTGCGCTGAACGGATTTTCGAACCGGCGAATCCTGTAACCCGGCCAATGCCGGTCGCGCCGCCGCCGTTGCCCGAGTATCGCGGCCCGGCGACTCGTTCGTTCCTGATGGGCTTCACTCGCTGGCCCGCGGATCTGACCCGTGAAGGCGTCGCCATTGCCGAGGACTACGCGCATGCCCATGGCGATATTGTTTCGGTGACTTTCAACGGCGGTATCCCATGGGCCGAAGCGTTGGAGGGCAAGCCCTATCCGCAAGATGTGCAGGAGAACTTCAAGTATCGGCCGCCGGCGGGAAAAAAACTTTTCTTATCGATCTCGCCATTGGATAAAGACCGCCGCGGCCTGGCGCCTAAATGGGGGGAGACCGATAATCAGCCGTTGGCGCCGCCGTGGAACCGCGAGCCGCTCAACAGCGCCCGGGTCAAGCGCGCCTATCTCAACTTCGTCCTGCGTGCTATCGAGACCATGGGGCCGGACTTTCTCGCCATCGGCGTCGAGTCCAACGTGCTGTTGTCGCGCGATCTGCTCAAGTGGGAGCAGTTCAAAGATCTTCATCGCGAAACCTACCGGGCAGTGAAGAAGATGCATAAGGCGCTGCCGGTATTTTTCACCACCGACGTGTTGCACTACAAACGTTTGGCGCGGGATGCCCGGGGCACCCAGCAAGAAAAAGAAGTGGCGGATTTGATGCGCTTCAGCGATCTGTTCGCCATGAGCGTCTATCCGCATATGAGCGCTGACGTACCCCGGCCGGTGCCGGCGAACTTTCTCGACTTCGCCACGCGCTTCAAACGGCCGGTGGCGGTGGCCGAGAGCGGCATGTCGGCGCGGGATGTCGAACTGCGCAGTTACTCAACGACATTGCGCGGTACCGATACCGATCAATATCAGTTCACCGAGCTGCTCTTGAAAACCGCAGCGCGGGATTATTACGAATTCGTCATCAACTTCGCCAGCACCGACTTCGAGCGGCTGGTCGCCCGCCTCCAGCCGCCCCTCGACGATCTTGCGCGCATCTGGGCTTACACCGGTATGCAGACGAGCGACCAACGGCCGAAGCCGGCGTTTGCGGTTTGGGATGGGTTTTTAAGGGCGAAATATGAGCAGGCGAAGTGGTGGTGATCCGCACTGGCGCTCGGAATTTCAAATTACAAATTGCCGATTTCAAACTTGGCATGCGGGCGGCTGAGCATACCTGAAGAGTGCCGTACGAATTGCGGTCCGTCGGTTACGTTGTGATTAATGAATAGAACAGCACTAATTCGCCGCTTCTCCCCGCCGCGAAATCATGGGGCGTACCTTTGGGAATGTGACAGACGGTGCCGGGCCGGAGTGGGATTCGTTTCCCATTCACGCGCAGGCGGCCGCTGCCTTGAATGACTTGGCAGACGACGTCTTTGTCGTCATGGTTGATCTGTTTTCGATCTGAGTTTTTGGTCGGCTTGAAGGCGATCAGGCCGCTGGTGAAATTTTCTTCCTTGAAACAGTCGGCGTAGCTGATTTCCTCGTTGATTTTTTTGAGGGTCTTCAGGGCCTGGCTAATCTTGATGGTCTTCATCTGAATTCAAACAATTGGCGGCCGCCGTGCAGGGGTGGGCGTATGCAATAGGCCCCGACAAAGCCAATTTCTTCTTTGCGTTCTTTGCGGCAAAACTCGTTCTTAATCGGCTTCGGTCACGGCGGCTAATATTTCTTTGATCGCTTGCTCGGCTTGGTCATTGGGGACGCGGCTGGAGCCGACGACTTTGTGGCCGCCGCCGCCGTAGTTTTTGAGCAGCTCGCCGACGTTGACATTCGACGTTGGGTTGAAGATGTTGTAGCCCACCGAGATCGCTGTGGTGTTAGCGCGCTGGCTGTCGTGGGCGACCTTGACTTGGATGTTGCCTTGGGGGAAGAGCGTGAAAACTAAGAAGCGGTTACCGTCGGGGATTTCTTTGACGCCGCGCAGATCGCAGTAGATCACGTTGCCTTTGTAGCTAGTCCGATCAAGCAGCAGCTTGCGCAATTTTTCCTGCTCTTGTTGAATGCGCTGGCAACGCTGCTTGATGTCGGGATCGTTCAAGACTTCTTCTAATGTCGCGTCGCGCAGTAGATTGATCACTTTCAACCAGTAGGGTTCGTCGCCGGCATTCCTGCCGTCGGTGGTCATCGACAGCAGCACGTAGCCCTGCGGATTCAAGACATCGTCCTGTGCCAATTTGCCGGCATCGACGCGGTCGACTTCATGCATCAAGTGCTGCATGCGCGGGGATTTAAGGAATTGTTCGATCTCGGCGGCGTGCGCGGTGGCGGCATGCCGTGACCCTGCGGCTAAATCGCCCTTTGCTGCAAGTTCAAGATAGTACTCGTACACGACGCGCGCGGCGCTGGGGGCGAGGCGAAAGCCGCCGCGGCCGAGAATGATCGGCGTGGCAAAATTGGGCGTGGTGTTGGTGATGTGATGGTCGAACCAGAGGGTACAGTTGGGATGGTAGGGGAGATTGGTGATGATGTCGCCATTGCGAATCTCGACCAGGCCGTCCTGCATGAACTTGGGCTCGACGTAGAGATAGTCGTCGATCTGCTCGAACTTGGTAACCAGAGCGCCGCAAACTAGGCCGTCGAAGTCGGCACGGGTAACCAGTCTCATCGGATCACCTCATCGACCGGCGTATAGGGCAGGTTGAACGCGCTGGCGACCCCTTCGTAAGTGACCGTGCCATTGAAAGTGTTCAAGCCTTTGGCGAGAGCTTTGTTTCTGACCAGGGCTTGGGGAAAACCGCGGTGGGCGAGTTCGAGGCCGTAGGTCAGAGTCGAATTGGTTAGCGCGTAGGTCGAGGTGTTGGGCACAATGGCCGGCATGTTGGTGACGCAGTAATGGACCAGTTCTTCCACGACGTAGATTGGATTGTCATGGGTCGTCGGTCGCGAGGTTTCGGCACAACCGCCTTGATCGATGGCGATGTCGACAAACGCCGCGCCGGCTTTCATCCGTTTCGCAAGGGCGCGGGGAATCAGCTTGGGCGCTTGAGCGCCGGGGATTAACACGGAGCCGATGACCAGGTCGGCGCCGACCACCGCTTCTTCGACATTGGCGCGGTTGGACATCAATGTGGTCACATGGCCGCCGAGGATGTCATGGACATAGCGCAGCTTGGTTGGATTGACATCGAGGATGCTGACATAGGCGCCCATGCCGGCGGCGACCTGGCAGGCGGCGGTGCCGGACATGCCGGCGCCGATGATGACGACATTGGCC